>CAYZLC010000046.1:0-11623 GCA_964479365.1 uncultured Dehalococcoidia bacterium | reverse complement strand
TCAAACCCTCATTCAATACGATTTTAGGTTCAACCTAGCCTATTCAAGAGCCTCGCACTTCCATCCACTATTCAGCTGTTAAGGTGCTTCCGGAAAGACACAAAAGCCCGTGAGCGCCCGTTCAAGCCGAGCGGCTCTCGCGATTTTCGACTTCTGGTCTTATTAGGGATCTACCAACGAGCTAGTCTATACGCCGGACCACAGCCTGTCAATTTATTGCTGGAGTTTGGATTCGGGCCGTCGCGGCCTCGCCACCGGCGTTTGCGTTGGCTTCTTAAAGAACTTCCGGTATTCTCAATGGTCGCACGAAAGCCAGGCGCTGTCAACGCGGGTTCTACACTCTTCAGTGTGAATACAGTCGAGGCGACTGAGCAAAAGGCACCTGGCGTTTCTGTAGTCGAGGCAAAACGAGGCTACAGAAAGGAGGTCAGGTGCAAGACGATCTTATCAGCATTGAGCTGCGGCTGCCCGAGCTGAGGGCACTGGCAGTCAAAGAGCAGCGACGCCGGAATTGAGGTAGTTGCGCAGTACAAGAATGGAGAGGCCGAGTGTCCGCGCTGCGGGAGATCGACCTGGCAGGTGCACCAATGGCACCTGCAACGAAAGAGGGACGCCAAGCTCTGGCGCAAGGAGGTCTGGATAGCGTTGTTCAAGCGGCGCTTCCGCTGTCGGCACTGCCGCAAGGTGTTCACGGAGCCAGATCCTGCCTGCGGAGCGAAGCGGCGAACGACGAGGCGGTTGAGAGAGACCGTGGGAAGATGGGCTCAGGAAGCGACGGTACGAGCCGTGGCGCGCAGTGAAGGCGTAAGCGAAGGGCTTGTCGAGCGCAGTTGGCTGGAGGCCCATGCTGTCGTCTCAGCGCCCAAGCGGCCGCATCTGTTACTCGGCCTTGATGGCTTCTGCGTGAGAAGGCCCGGCCGGATGTGGACTGGAATGTGGGACCTGGATAGCGGGCAGGCAGTAGCGGTAGTGCCGGGGGAGCGACAAGTTGACACCGTGAGAATGCTCGAAAGGCACGCCGACAGAAAGAGTGTCACAGCCGTGGCGATCGACCTTGCTGAGGCGTACCGGCAGGCTGTGGAACTCGTGCTTCCGTATGCCCTAGTGGTGGCGGACAAGTTCCATGTCCTGGCCCTGGCCGGCCGAGCGTTCAGAGAAGTCCACGGCGAGAGACGGCGGCCAGGTAAGCTGGCCTGGCTGCTGCAAAGGGGCGTCGAGAGGCTCAGCAACGCCGAGCGCACGCGCCTCGTGGAAGCGCTAGCGCAGGAGCCGGCGCTGGCCCGCGCCTGGGGTCTCAAGGAGTCGCTTGCGCTCCCTTTACAAGAAGCAGAGCCCAGCAGAAGCAGCCGCCGCCCTGGACCACTGGATCGGCGAGGCGGCAGCGAGCAACCTGCGTCCATTCCAGCGCACTGCGGACACCCTTACCAAGTGACGCAAGGAAGTGCTCAACTATTGGCGCTGCCCTATCACCAACACCCTCGTAGAAGGCAAGCACAACCGGGTCAAGACCCTGAAAAGGAGGGGCTACGGCTACCGGAACGACAGGAGCTTTCTGCCAAGAATCCTTAGCCTAATCCACACTGATTGATGTAGAGCCGCTCATTCAGTGGTCAGTTATCAGCTGTCATCAGGACGGGCTACTAAGTGAAGCACCCTCTGCGAATTACAGTCGACGGCGTAGCGTTGGTCAATACAGTGACCGACGACCCAAACGATATCCTGCCCGCGGCAGACGAGTGGAACGCCGTCGCGTTCGGCCGCGGGCACCTTGGCATCGACCAGCACGTCCTGGAGCTTCTTTTCGCCGCCCAGGCCGAGAGGCCGCAAACGATCGCCTGCTCGCCGAGAACGGACGGTGAGGTCGAGCCCGGTCTTGCCGGCATCGAGGTAGGCGTCTCGCGGGCGGGCTGCCATTGGCTCCTGAGGAAGGGGGACGAGTTGGGTTGTGATGCACCATTTGCTTAGCCGGGTCACGCCCGGAATATTTAATCGGGTCTCAGTGATCGGCATCGCCTTCGTGGGTTCGCCTCGACTGAAGACCAGGGAGCGGTAGTTCGCGGTCGCTCTGAGTCCGTTTGGCAAGGCGACCATTCCACGGCCCTTGATTGCGATCTTACGAACGGCGTCGATGTGAGATGCCTCGAGGTCAGCGTCTGTTCCGGTCAAATTCTCAATGGCGAGACGAATCCACCTGTTACCCATGGCAGGAGCGTCGCTGGTTAGAGACGACCGGCGCAGGCGTACTTCTCCTTCGCTGATTGCAGCCTGTTGGGGAAAGTAGTGCCGGGCGGTTTCCTCCAGATATCCGGCGTCCTCGGAAATGGACTGCGACAGACGGGTGATCGCTTCCACGATGCGCGGATTCAGCTTACGGAGCTCAGGAAGGATCCTATGCCTGACCTTGTTGCGGGTCGCGACCGGAAGGAGGTTCGTGGAATCTTCGCGTGGCTGAATACCGGTTTCGGTGCAGTAGCGCACGGTCTCTTCCCGGGTCAGGCAGAGAAGCGGGCGGGCGATGTTCGGGCCGGCGTCAAACGGCCAACGCGAACGGACACGCATACCGGAGAGGCCGTCCAACCCTGCGCCGCGGATGAGGTGGAGGAGGACGGTCTCCGCCTGGTCGTCCATTGTGTGTCCGGTGACGACGCAGGAAGCGCCGACTAGCGCGGCCTGGTCGGCGAGGAAAGCGTAGCGGAGGTGGCGGGCGGCATCCTCGACAGATTCGTGGTAGGTGCGGGCGCGCGCTCGGACGCCACCGCTGCCGTAGACGAGTGGGACATTCAGAGTTGAGGCAAGAGAACGGACGAACCCGAGGTCCTCGGCCGCTTCGGCCTCGCTTCGCAGCGTGTGATTGAAGTGCGCGGCGGTGAGCCGGCTTTCGAGCCGTGATCGGAGGCGGGACAGAATCACGAGTAACGCGGTGGAATCCGGGCCACCGGACACGCCCACGACGGCGAATTCGCCCGGTCTTAAGGTACCGCGACTACAGGCATAGTTGAGCACTCGCCGTTCGACTCTTTTCGTGAACGGCGTTGCGGCCAGTGTGAGGGAGTATGGACGTGGTGATGAAAAGGCCATGCCGTACATCCTGAATTGATTGTAGCGCCTGAGGCAAGATGTCCCGCCTAGTCCTTGGAGACTCGAAGACCCACCGTCAATACGAGGTGAGGTGGCGGAAGCTATCCAAGCAATTTCGCTTCTTGGCGGTCGCCAGATTCTCACGCCCTCCGCCCCACCTTCATTCCCACCTCGCTCGGCTGAGAATGAAAGATGTTGCAGGTTCGTGGAGCTGTGGCGCGGGTATCTGCTAAGTGTGCTAGCGGATGAGGACGTCCCACCATAGCTCGGGACGCGGTTCCCCCGCAGCCGGAGTGGGAGACGGCTGCGAAGAGATGGCAATAAACCCGATCTCGCCCTCTCGGACCAAGCCGAGCTGCTCACGGGCTGACGCCTCGATGTACTCATCCGAATTAAGGTAGCCTTTGAGGGCTTCGAGACGTTCGTATCGTGTCTGCAGCTCCTGGATCTCGGCACGGAGCCGGTCTTCTCTTTGATGCAGCTGATATGAACGCACGCCCCCGAGAACGGCCGTGACGAGGAAGTAGGCAACGGCCAAAGCCGTCACCAGCAAGATCATCCTACCGGTTGGTAATCCATTCAACTGCTTAGACCCTTTAGCCCTTGAGTGCGCATACTAACACGCACCTTCAAGATGAGGCAACACTGTAGAACGCCCACGAACAGCTTCTGGTTAGCGGAGAGTGGAGGCTCCGCTCATTTCTTAGGTACCTCAGGATGAGTGGAAGTGACGTCGGATGAGCGGGAAGTGACGTCGGATGAGCGGGAAGTGACGTCGGATGAGCCAGCGAGATGGCAGGTGTCGTTAAGCCGGAGCACGCGGGTGCGACCGGCGGTGAGATCCAGCGTGGTGATCCCTCCGACGGCGTGGCGCAAGCGCCGGAAGGCGGCCAGATCTATCGCGAGGACATCGGCCAGGAGAGAAAGGATGACGAAGTTGTGAGTGACAACGCAGACCGAGCCATCTGGATGCCTCTTCACGACCGAGCGTAGCGCAGCGACAGCCCGGCGCTGCACATCCAGCAGCCGTTCCCCGCCCGGCATTGCCGTGCGCGGGCCACGAGCGTCGGCCCATGTCTCCAGCAGATCGGGGTAACGCTCCCGCAGTTCAACGAATGTCAGGCCCTCGACTTCGCCGACATCCATCTCGATGAACCCCGGCTCGAGCTGCACGGTTAGATCGTGCGCGGAAGCGATCGGTTTCGCCGTCTCGGCGGTCCGTGCCAGGGGGCTAGCGTAGACGGCGAGAAGCGCTTCTTGTGACAACGCCGCGGCCAGTTGCAGCGCCTGGCGGCGCCCGTTCTCATTCAAGGGCGCGTCGGCGCGTCCCAGCGCCAGCCCGCGGCGGTTGGATTCGGTCTCGCCGTGGCGCACGAGAAACAAGTTCACCGTCAGTCCCCTCCGGTGGCGTTCAAGCGGCGGCTCGCGAGCAAGACCGCGGACACTTCCTCCAGGACGAGCCGGGTGCGGTGAATTCGGCGCGCGTCTGGCAGGCGCAGCTCGGCCGCCACCTGGTCGGCTCGCGCGGTCCGATCGTGTTCCGCGCGTAGCCTCATTCTGATAGCGGCCTCGGCTTCGTTGCCGGGCGTCAGCTCTAGCGCCATGATGAGAGGACGCAGGTCATAAACGCGCACCTTCTTTTCCCGCTTGTATTCGGTGGGCAGGCTTTTGGCGTCCAGGATCCGGCAGATCGATCCTCGGACGACGGCAAGGTCTATGGTCCCAACCGTCACGTCGTACTCCGCCCACCGTACCTGGGACTGGAGCGAGGGCGCGTTAACGCCTACCTCATCCACCGAAGAGGCGTCGATGCCGTCCGGCAACTCGGGTCTGATTCGCACTAGTGCGTCCTGCGGCGAGACGCTCAGTGCGAGCACCACATCCAGAAGTTCGCAGTCCGAGGTCACGCCCTGGGGAAGGGGCGCGGCGATCGAGAGCTGCGGGGCCGGCCGCTTGCCCTCCGAGTACGCGAGAGACAGACCAGCGGCCTTGCAGGCCTGCTCCCAGCCCGCCACTAAGTCTCGCTGACCCAGGTCGCAGGCAGCAGGGCCGAGGCTATAGCGGAAGCGAAGGCGCTGAGCTTTCACCCTAAAGACGGGTGACGGTCACCTCCTCGACCTTGTGGCCGAGGACGCGCGTGACCGCGATGCGGAGGCCGTTGTAGGTGAATTGTTCTCCTTCCTGGGGAATGCGCCCCAGATGGCTCAAGACGAAGCCGGCGACCGTCTCGTAGTCGCCTTCAGGCAGTGCTAGCTCCAACTCCTGGTTCGCGTCGTGAATCGTCATCCCTGCGTCTATCTGGAACGTGCGGTCGTCTACGGTAACGAACTCGTCCTCGTGGCGACGGAGCTCATCACTGACGTAGCCGACCAGCTCCTCGAGCAGCATCTCGAGCGTGACGAGTCCTGCTGTGCCGCCATACTCGTCCAAGACGACCGCCATCTGCTGGCCCGCCCGCTGCATTTCGAAGAAGAGGGTCCCGGCAAACTTCGTCTCGGGGACGAACATAGCCTGCCGCATCGCGAGATCTATCGGCGAGTCCTCGCGGAGCTGCGCCTCCGAGATGCCACGCAGCACGTCCTTGATGCCGACGATGCCAACTACGTTGTCCTGCGAGCCTTCGTAGAGGGGAAAGCGCGAATGCGGGCTCTCGGCGAACGTCGTGTAGAAGTCCTTTACCAGCGTACCCTTCTCCAGCCAGACGACCTCTGTCCGCGGCACCATCACCTCGTTGACGCGGCGGTCGCCGAACTGGAAAACGCTAGCGAGCAGCCGTGCTTCCTCGTTTTCTAGGACGCCCGCTTTGGCACTCTGGGATACCAGGAGGTTGATCTCCTCGGCGGTGTGAGCGCTGTGGGCGCCGCCCTCCACCGCGCGCAGACCGAAAGGCCGCAGCAGTGCGTTAGCGAGACCGTTGAGAACCCAGATCGCCGGCCAGAAGACCAACCGGAACACCTCAGTCGGCGGCACCGTGAAAAGCGAGACCGCCTCTGGCCGGAAGAGGGCGAGGCTCTTGGGAGCAAGCTCTCCCAAGACGATGTGAAGGGCCGTGATGGCGCCGAACGCAAGGACGACAGCGACAGCGTGAGCAGTGACACCAGCCGCCTCTTCGCCCATGACCCGCACGAACACCGGCTCGAGTAGATCTGCCAGCAACGGCTCGCCCACGAAACCGAGGCCGATGCTTGCCATCGTGATGCCGAGCTGGGTAGCGGCAAGGTAGTTGTTGATATTAGAGACGGCGCGCAGGGACATATTCGCCAGAGGCCGGCCTTGAGCCGCGAGCTTTTCGAGGCGCGTCCGCCGCACCGTGACGATCGAGAATTCGGCAGCGACGAACATGCCGTTGATGAGAACCAGCGCCAGCACAAGGAGCAGGCGCAGCGATATCGATAATGCGTCGTCCATCTAGAGCAGGGCCGGTACGCGTACCGGCCCTTATGGAGGATTATACCACTCGGCTGTTGACGCAGACGCAGGGTGGGCGGGTTTGGTGGCATTGCGGAGCCGGACCCGGGAACTGAGCAGAAGCGTTGACAGAGCCATAGCTAATCCGGGAACGAAACCCGCCCCTACGAGTCCGATTGCGTGATCAGCTTTTCGGCGGCGGTGTGAGGGTCCATCTCTCGGACGGCGACGGCTTCGACCAGTTCCTGGAGGCGCCCGTTGCCTTCGTCGCGGACAAGTACCCGCGACAGCAGCTCTGCCTGGGCGACCGCAAGGAGCTGGCGACGAGCGCGCTGGCGGCGCATCTGATCCAGGCGACCCGAGGTCTCGAGGTAGGCGCGGTGCTTATCGATCGCTTCGACGAGTTCGACAGTGCCCTGGCTCTTGTGGGCCACCGTCTTGAGAATGGGCACCTCCCAACCCTCGTTGCGGTCGAGCGCCATGAAGATGTGCAACTGCTTGAAGACGCTTTCTGCGGTGGGAAGGTCCGCCTTATTGACGACGAGGATGTCGGCGATTTCCAGGATGCCAGCCTTGATCGCCTGCATGTCATCTCCCGCGCCCGGGATGCTGATCACGACGGTGGTGTGGGCTGTGTCCGCGATCTCCAGGTCGTCCTGGCCGGCGCCGACGGTCTCGACGAGCACCAGGTCTTTGCCGCAAGCGTCCAGCACGGTCACGACGTCGTTGGTGGCGGCGGCGAGGCCGCCGAGAGCGCCTCGCGTTGCCATGCTGCGGATGAACACCCCGGGATCGGAGGTTAGATCTTGCATGCGAATGCGATCGCCCAGGATGGCGCCGTGCGAGAACGGACTCGTCGGGTCAACGGCGACGATGCCGACGCTGCGCCCGGCCTTGCGGTACTCCCGCGCCATAGCGCCGACGAGTGTGCTCTTGCCGGAGCCCGTAGGGCCGGTAATGCCGACGATGTGAGCTTGGCCGCTATGTGAGAAGAGGTCCCGGAGCGCCTCCCGCGCCTCCGGATACCTGTTCTCGACCCAGGTTAGCACGCGAGTGAGAGCACGGCGATCACCGTCCAGGACACGCTGTGCCATTTCGGAGGTCACGCGCGGTCCTTCGAGACGCCCCTTCGCTTCGCTGCGGGCATCCTCAGGTTGGGCGGGATGCCGCGCCGCGCTTGGGCGCGTTGTTGCGCACCCAGTCGATTATGTCGTGCGTCGATGAGCCGGGGCCGAAGATGCCCTTGAAGCCCATCTTCTCCAGCTGCGGTATGTCTTCGTGTGGAATGATCCCGCCGCCAAACAGCACCACGTCGTCCATGCCGCGGCTCTTGAGTTCTTGGACAACACGAGGGAAGAGCTCCAGGTGCGCGCCGGAAAGAATCGACAGTCCGATTACGTCCGCATCTTCCTGAAGGGCGGTCTCGGCTATCATCTCCGGCGTCTGGCGGATGCCGGTGTAGACGACCTCGAAGCCGGCGTCACGAAGGGCCCGAGCCACGACTTTAGCGCCGCGGTCGTGGCCGTCGAGGCCGGGCTTCGCGATGATGATTTTGACCTTGCGTTCCTGAGTCATGTGGGAGAGAGTATACAGTTTTCAGTTGTCAGTTGTCAGTTTGTCAGCTTGTCAGCTTGTCAGACGGCGGCGCCTAAGGCGCCGGGCTATACTTTATGGCGACCGAAAGATCCTATCGCCCTCCTCCTCTCTGGTCGGTTCCCACACCTCTCGGCTCAGGATGACAGTACTATTTCCGTTCGATGAGCTGGATCGAGACGCCGTGCGTGTATTCGTGGTTGATGCGCGCGAGGCGGGCGGCCGACCAGATGCTGTCCTCGGGGTCGGAGACCTTGACATCGTTGCCTCGGAGGAAGGAAACGGCCTCGTTCAGGTCTTCGACCTCGACGCTGATCGAGAACAGGCCTTCGCCACGCTGTTGGAACTGTTCGTAGAACCGCCCCTCTTTCTCGACGGGCTGCACCAGCTCGAGGAAGGCGTCGCCGATGGGTAGGCGAGCGACCTTGAAGCCAGCACCGAGCGGGCGGTTGAGCGAGGCGTCCGGCTTGAGGCCGACGTTGCGCTCCCAGAGACGAGTTGCTTCATCGAGGTCTTCTGTGGCGATGATGACGTGGTCCAGCTTCTTTACCTTCAAGGCTCCTTTACCTCCGTCTACTGGGTTGAACGCCGAGTCGTACTGACAGATGAACGCATTGAGTCCAGCGGTGTCGCGGCGGTTGATGAAGGCTGTCCGGTAACCTCGCCAGCCCTCCTGGGCGCCGACATTAGATACGTGGCTTACTATCGGGTCGGTTACATTAACACCGCGGTTACGCAACGTCCGAACCGAATAATCCATCTCCGGCGGCTCGAAGGCGACGAGGAAGAGGCCTTCGCCGCGACGATCGAGGGCATGCTGGAAGAAGGCTCCAGCCTCACCGCAACCATCGCGCGGCTCTAGCAGCTCAAGGCTGACGTTGCCGAGCCAGACGGCCGAGCTGTGCCAACCGTCCTTCGATTCCACTCGCCAGCTGACAGGGAAACCGAGGTGAGCGGTGTAGTCGTCGAAGGCGCCGTCAAGGTCTCGCACGAGGGCGACGATGTGGTCGATACGCTCGAGGGGCGGGGGCGCGCCGTTCATTGCGTGGATCGCCGTAAGACAGTCACCGAATTGTCATGTCGGGTCTGATGACCCACCACCGATAGTCGCCACGCGATTAATCCAAGGGGGTGGCGAGCTCGACGAGGACGCCTTTGCTGGCTTTGGGGTGCAGGAAGCAGATCATACCGGCGATCCCTCGTCTGGGCTGCTGGTCCACCAGCTCGACGCCCTTCCCCTTCAGCGATGCCAGTTCGGCGACAACGTCCGGGGTCTGGAAGCAGATGTGGTGCAGACCTTCGCCCTTGCGCTCCAGGAACTTGCCCACGGGGGAGTCCGGCGAGAGCGGCTGGAGGAGCTCGATCTCGCTCTGGCCTATCGTGAGGAGCGCGGCCTTGACGCCCTGGTCGGCGATTTCGGCAGAGGCGTGGACGTGGAGGCCGAGGGTGTCGCGGTAGAAGGTGAGGGCGTCGTCGAGGGAGTGGACGGCGATGCCGATGTGGTGGATCTTGTTGATCATATCCCCTCGCGCTCGCGCCACAAGCGAATGGTGTCGGCATGCTCGGTGTCATGGGCGGCGCCGTGGATACCGATCCCTTCGTAGAGACGTTGATCGAGGCGGTCTTCGGGGCAGTTCGCCAAAGCCTGGCGGACCATCTCGCGGGCGAAGTCGAGGTCGGCGAGGACCTGTGCGAGGGGAAGGGAGCGGCGGTTGACGACGGTCTGCTGGTTGAGGTGCTCGACGCCGGCTTCGGCTTCGTCAGTGAGCGGAAAGCTAGCGCGACCGCCGCGAGCGATTCGGCTGACCTCGAAGAAGCGCATCTCGTGCCAGACGGTGAGATGGGTGAGGTGGTCCTTAGCCGACCAGCTGTCGAGGTCCGGCCGGGACATCTGGTCTTCGGTCAGGCCGTCGACTGCCTCCTTGACGCGGGAGCGTGCCGTGTCGAGCTCCAGGAGGAGTTGATCGCGAAGGCTTCCGATCCTCATATGCGTTCGCGCTCCCTCCACTCCTGGATGGCGGGGTAGTGCTCGCGGTAGTGGTCGATGCCGGTGGTGTGCAGGATGCGGTAGGCGGTCTTACCTTCCTCGAAGCGGTCCTCGGGCACCTTGCGCGCGGCGGCGACGAAGGCACCCTTGCTGGCGATCAGATCCTCGACGACTTCATCCGGGTCGGTCTCGCGTTTGTCGCCGGAGAATCGGGCGTTCCAGGAGTCGGCGTCGTTGTAGTCCGTCCCCTCCGGTACAGGCCGCTCGCCGCGGGCGACGCGGTCGAAGGCAGCGGTCATCTCCCAGTGCCAGCCGGCGACATGGGCGAGGATCTCGCGGACCCCCCAGTCGCCGAACCAGACCGTCGTCATCTGGCCGTCGTCAAGGCCTTCGATGGACTTGAGGAGGGTGTCGAATTCCTCGTTCAGGGTCTGGAGGATTTCATCGCGGGACATTGTTCACTCCTATCGGGTGGGCGGGCCAAGACCGCGCCCTACAAACGTCTCCGAACCTAGAAGACGTGGTATTCGCGCTGCTCGCCGAAGACGCCGCGCAGCACGTCGCAGATTTCGCCGATGGTCACGTAATTCTCCACACACTCGATGAGAACGGGCATCAAGTTGGCGTCTGACCGGGCCGCATCTTCAAGGAGCTTCAGCAGGTTCTGGGCCTTGCCTCCGTCGCGTTCCGCCCGCACGCGATTGAGGCGCTCCACTTGGCGGCGGACTACTTCTTCGCGCACGCGCAGGATTTCCGGCCGTTCCTCTTCGTCGGTGCGGAACTGGTTGACCCCCACGACCGTGCGATGACCGTCGTCTACCGACATCTGATAACGGTAGGACGCCTCCTGGATCTCCCGCTGCTGGTAGCCCATCTCGATCGCCCGCAAGGCGCCGCCGATGTCTTCGATGCGGTCCAGGTACTTCGTCGCTTCCTGCTCGATGCGATCGGTCAGCTTCTCGATGTAGTACGAGCCGCCGAGCGGATCGATGACATCCGCCACGCCGGACTCGTAGGCGATCACCTGCTGTGTGCGGAGGGCGATCTGCACCGCCTTCTCCGTGGGAAGCGCGAGCGCTTCGTCCATCGAGTTCGTGTGCAGAGATTGCGTGCCGCCAAGCACGGCGGCAAGCGCCTGGATGGCCGTGCGGACGATGTTGTTCTCCGGCTGCTGGGCGGTGAGGGTGGCGCCGCCGGTCTGCGTGTGGAAACGGAGCATCATCGATCGCGGGTCTTTGGCGCCGAAGCGCTCCGTGGCAAGCCGCGCCCACATGCGGCGAGCAGCGCGAAACTTGGCGACCTCTTCGACGAGGTTGGTGAACGAGGCGTAGAAGAACGAGAGTCGTGGTGCGAACTCATCGAACTCGAGGCCGGCCTTGAGAGCTGCCTCGACGTAGGCGATGGCGTTGGCGAACGTGAAGGCGACCTCCTGGATGGCGGTGCATCCGGCCTCACGCATGTGGTAGCCGCTGATGCTGATCGTGTTCCAGTCCGGCAGGTTGTCCTTGCACCAGCCGAACACGTCTGTGATCAGCCGCATCGAGCCCTCGGGCGGGA
>CAYZLC010000045.1:4435-11662 GCA_964479365.1 uncultured Dehalococcoidia bacterium | reverse complement strand
ATGTCGGCGGACTCCGCCATGAAGTGAACGCCGCAGAAGACGATGAACTCCGCGTCGCCGCGCTCCGCCGCCCAGCGCGCGAGGTTGAACGAGTCACCCCGGTAGTCCGCGAACTGGATGATGTCCTCGCGCTGGTAGTGGTGGCCGAGGACGACGCAGCGTGTTCCCAAACGTCGCCGCGCCTCGGCGATGCGCTCGGCCAGCGCCGTTCCGTCGAGTCCCCAATACGCCTCCGGGATGTCCTTCTGCCAGAAGGCAAAAGCGCGTTCTTCGGACAGCGGGCGCGTGTCCAAGGGGCGGTCCGTCGTGCAGGAGTTCGCCTCGTTGAGCAGCGTCGTCTCCGTGATGACGGGCAATGGCCGGGCTGTTCGCGTCTCGACTACCATGGCGCCTTCCTCACGACTTAGTGTTGTGTATACACTATCTCGTCTAGCTACAGACTAGCACGCGTGCGAGATGGTGTCAAGCAGACACGAACCCTGTGTAGATGGTCCGAGTCTATGTCAGGGTTGTGGTCGATTAACCACGAAGGCACGAAGGTGCTACTGCTTTGTGGCTTCGTGTCGTTGTGGTTGGCGCGCCCTCCGCTGGCTGTTCGGGAGGGATTGTTAGAACACTACAGGCTTGCGCTCCCGGAAGCGGTACAGCTGCGCCGGGCGGTGGCGACCTTCGCTCGCCACGCGGCCCGTCGGCTCGACGATCGCCAGCGAGAGAATGCGCTTACGGAAGTTCCGTTTGTCGAGCGGTCGACCCAGGATCGCCTCATACGTGCCCTGGAGCTGCGACAACGTGAACTCGGCGGGCAGCAGCGAGTATGCGACGTTGGAGTAGTCAAGCTTCGCGCGCAGGCGCTGCAAGGCGTAGTCAATCACATCATCGTTCCGGAATGCCAGTTGCGGCAGCTCGTCGAGCGGGAACCAGCCCGGGAGCCACTCGCGCCGCCGCGCGAGATGAGCGGCGCTGATATCCACCAACGCGAAGTAAGCCACCGCGACCGAACCGCGTCCGTCAAGGTCTGAGAACGTGTATAGCTGTTCGAGGAAGACGTCACTCACGCCGGTCTCGTCGTCCAGCTTCCGGACCGCCGCCTGCTCCAGCGATTCCCCCGCGTTCAGCAGGCCGCCGGGCAATGACAATGAGTCCTTGAACGGCTCCGCGCTGCGGCGGATGAGAAGCACCTCGAGGCGGCCCGCATTCACCGTCAAGATCACAACCAGCACGGCCACGTGGCGGTCCGGCGAGCGAGCCTCGACCGCCGGCCCTAAACGGGACCGCGAAGACGGCGCGGTCATGAGCTAGCCAACGTATATCCTCTTCGCTGCTTCTGCGCCGGCGCCAATTCGTGTATTCCTGCCTGCCGGCAGGCGCTTCCTATCCGTTGTGAAGTTCGCCCCTACGCGGCGACAGTGGCTGCGATCTCACCCTGAAGCGACCACGCCGTTGCCTTCGTAATCCTCACCTCGATCAGGTCACCAGGGATCGGGCGGGACCCTTCTTCCTTCTTCCCTCTTCCTTCTTCCATCCTCGCGTGCACCAGCTTGTTCCCCCGGTTCCGGCCGGTCAGCACGCCGTCCTTCTCTCCCTCCAGCAGCACCTCTTGCACCGTCCCCACAAGACGGGCGTTGATCTCGCTCCCGATCCGTTCTTGCAGACCCTCCACCGCATGCAGGCGGCGCATCTTCTCCTCCTGCGGCACCGTGTCCTCCATGTGCCGCCACGCGATCGTCCCCGGCCGTGGCGAGTATGCCGCCACGTGCACCTTATCGAACCGTAGGGCGTCGAGAGCCCCCAGCGTCCGCCCGAACTGCGCCTCCGTCTCTCCGCAGGAGCCGACGATCACGTCCGTGCTCAGCGTCGCCTCAGGCACGAAGTCACGGATGCGGTGAACCCACTCGACGTACTCCTCGATCGTGTAGCCGCGCCGCATCTGTGCCAGCACGTCGTTATCGCCCGCCTGGAGCGGGATGTTGAAGTGCCCGCAGACCTTCGGCAGCTCCGCAACCGACCGCACGATGCGTTCCGTCATGTCCCTGGGATACGACGTGAGGAACCGGATGCGCGCCAGGCCCGGCGTGTCGTGGATCGCCTCGAAAAGCGATGCTAGGTCCGGCTTCGCGCCCGACTCGTCCGCCGGCAGGTCCTTCCCGTACGCCTCCACCGTCTGCCCCAGCAGGGTGACCTCGCGCACGCCCTTCGCGCAGTGCGACGCCACCTCGCGGGCTACGTCATCGACCGTGCGTGAGCGCTCGCGACCCCGCCGGTAGGGGACGATACAGTACGTGCAGAACTTGTTGCACCCATGGATGACGGGCACGAACGCGGTGGGTCCCTTCGGCTCCGGGAACGTGTCCGGCCAGAATTCCCCGCCCAGATCCGACTCTGGCAGGATGTGGCGAAAGATGACCTCAAAGCTCTGCGGCCGCGCCCAGACGTCGACGTACGGGAAGCGCGAGCGCAGGTCGTCCGTCCGCGGGCCGACCATGCACCCCATCACCGCGATCTGGAGTTCGCCCGCGCGCGACTCCTTCAGCCGGCGCAGCTTCCCGAGATACCCCGCCGCGCGATCTTCCGCCTTCTGTCGCACGACGCACGTGTTCACGACGGCGAGATCGGCTTCATCCGCCTTCGTCGCTTCCTCCCAGCCGAGTTTGGCGAGCCCCGCCGCCAGCTTCTCCGAGTCCGCCTCGTTCATCTGGCAGCCCTCGGTCCAGATGTGGTAGCGCATGACTAATCGATTGTAGCAGAGGCGGGCCTGCAAACCCGGAACCTGCAAACCTGCGAACTTGGGGCCCGTATACTGGGCTTGATGGCCGAAACGACGATCGAAAGGCACGGCACGTCGGGCGAGTCCCCTCCTCCACGACGCATCGTCCTCGATGCCCCATCCTGGATCCCGATTGAGAAGTTCCCGCGGAAGCTCATCATCGGTTCGCTCGCCGTGTTCGTCCTCGCGGCCGTGCTGGGGACGGCGGTCCCGTTCACGCTCGGCTGGATCGAGCAGGAGGACCTGGAGGCGTTCGGATATCCGGGGATTTTTCTCGCCAACTTCTTCGGCACCGCGACGGTGTTCATCCCTGTTCCCGGCCTCACCGCCGCCGGACAGGCGCTGGTCGTCGAAGGGCCCCGGAGTCTGGACCTGAACCCGGTCGGGGTGATTGTGGCGGGCGCCCCCGCGATGACGGTCGCCGAGGCGACAGCCTACGGCACCGGCGCGATTGGCCGCGGCGTGGCCGAGGAGCGCCCCATGCCACTGGCAGGCCGCCTCGGCGGCATCTTCCGGCGGGCAGTGCACTGGATCGACTGGCTGATGGCGCGCTACGGCTTCGCCACGTTGCTCGTGCTCTCGGCCGTCCCCAATATCTTCTTCGAGTTCGCGGGCATCACCGCCGGCGCCACGCGCATGAACTTCTGGCGTTTCCTCCTCGCCGTCGGCATCGGCAAGACGATCCGCGTCATCCTGTTAGTCGTGGTCGGCGACGCGTTGCTGGATCTGTTCCAGGGGGAGGTCTAGGCGGGCAACCACATCTCCATGCGCAACCCTCGGCCATCGCCGTCCGGTTGGGCCGGAATTCGCGTTGCAGTGCCGCGAGCGACGCAGGCGGCAGTCCAGGCACAGGCCAGAGCGTCGATGTAGTCGTCGAGGCCGCAGCGGCCGCGGAGGCTTGCCGGGAGCCCCGGTGCCTGAGCTAGGCTGGGAAGGCGCTTTCGCAGCAAACGCCAGCGCTCCATCTGGCCCTCGGGCGTCTTCTTGTTGGCGCGTACCGAGACACCGCCGTTCAGGGCCCAGAAGCAGAGCTCTGGGTGTACTTCTCTCACTCGTTCCTGTATGGCGGTCGTCATCAGATGATCGACCTCACAGATCTTGGGCATAATCCCGAAGGCTTGAGCACTGAGTCCGTCGCCCGTGCGCGTCTTGTTCAGGCGGCTGGCGGAGTTGTGGGTTCGGGAAAAAAGAGTTGACCTCGCCGGAGGCCAGAAGACGGAAGACCGGCGATCGCCCAGCATCCTCTTCGCTTCCACATCGCACTTGCGCTTGCCCGGCCCATTCAGCAGGCCTATAGGTACATCAATGGAGATAAGTTGGGCCGGTGAACCGAGGACCTCCGCGAAGGACGGGAATACGCTTGCGTCGTTCACGATGCACGTGCGCTCGCCCACTTCGAGAGCTACGCAGCACCATCCACCGCGACAACCGTCAACGCCCAGGACAAGCGTCATCGATAAGGAGTGGCGGAGGGAGTGGGATTCGAACCCACGAGGGAGCTTTCGCCCCCTACCCGCTTAGCAGGCGGGCGCACTCGGCCACTATGCGATCCCTCCGCGCGGCGCTTCCAAGTATAGCAATTCGCAACGGTTTATTGGTGTGCCGGTTTGTAGGTTTGGCGGGGCGGGCGGTGGAGGGGTGCGCCTAGCTCGCGGCAGTATCGACCGCCGTCAGCTCGATCGGCTCGAAGATGCGCTTCTTGAGCGCCTCGCGCGGCGGGTCGATGTAGATCGCCGCCCAGCCGCAGGACTGCTCGCAGAGACGGCACCCGGTGCACTTCTTCTCGATGACGCGCGCCACGCCGAAGAAGTCGCCCACCTGCTTGCCGGAGAGGTCGAGTTCGAGAGCGTCGAACGGGCAGATGTGGATGCACAGCTCGCAGCCGGAGCCGATGCAGTTGTCCTCGATGACGATCGCCTTCGGCCACTCGCGCCGCGGGAAGCCCTTGCCGATATCGCCGAACTCGTCCGCGATGCACTCCACCGGGCACACTACGCCGCACGCCCCGCAATCGATGCAGAGCACGGGATCGATGATGTGCATGCCGTTGCGAATGCCGGTAATGGCGTCGGTCGGGCACCGCTTTGTGCAGGCGGTGCAACCGATGCACGTCTCGAGAATCTTGTATGACATACGTTATCGTCCTATTCAAGTATAGGGGCGGCCTCAAACTGCTGGCAAATTAAGCGCGAGAGATCGCGGCGAACCTCACAGCGGATTCTGGGAGCGGATAAACGGATGCATCGCCCGCGTCATTCTCCACCCATTCCTTCGAGACGCCACTCCGTCCTTCTCGCGAAGGACTCCGTGGCTCCTCAGGATGAGCGGGACGGGGCACACCTCGGCACTGGACACTCAGGCCCCTCAGAGCCCTCAGCACTATTCACTGACCACTAAGCACTCGCTCGGTCACGGCGCCGATCTCCGCCGGCGAGTCCACGATCGTCGCCCCGGCTGCCGCCAGCGCCTCCTTCTTCGCCGCCGCCGTTCCCGCCGCCCCCACTATGATCGCCCCGGCGTGGCCCATGCGACGCCCCGGTGGCGCCGTCGCCCCCGCGATGAAGGCGATCACCGGCTTCTTCATCTCGCTCCCGATGTAGGCGGCGGACTGCTGCTCCGCCAGCCCGCCGATTTCGCCAATGAGAACGACGGCGTCGGTCTCGGCGTCTTCATTGAACATACGCAGTGCCTCCACCTGCGTCGTCCCGATCACAGGGTCGCCGCCGACGCCGACGCATGTGCTCTGCCCAATGCCCCGCTCTGTGAGCTGCGCCACGGCCTCGTACACGAGCGTGCCGGAGCGCGAGATGACGCCGACCTTCCCCTTCGAGAAGACGTTGCCGGGCATGATGCCCACACGCGCCTCACCGGGCGTAATCGCCCCGGGGCAATTCGGCCCGATGACTGTCAGGCTGGAGCCCTTGAGGAACCGCCGCACGCGCACCATATCCATCGTCGGAACGCCCTCGGTGATGCAGATGATCACCGGCACCTCCGCGTACGCCGCCTCCAGCACGGCGTCCGCCGCGAACGGCGCCGGCACGAAGATCAGCGCGCAGTTCGCCTCCGTCTTCGCGACCGCCTCGGAGACGGTATCGAACACCGGCACGCCCTCCGCCTGCTCACCGCCCCGCCCCGGCGTCACCCCCGCCACCACCTTCGTTCCGTACTCGATACACCGCCGCGTCTGGAAGGAACCTTCCTTCCCGGTGATGCCCTGCACGACCAGGCGGGTGCGGGAGCCTACCAGGATGCTCATACGATGGCCTTCCGTGCCCTACTTGCCGGCACCAGCTGCCCGGCGTGTCGCGATGTGTGCGCCGACATGCGCTTGAGGAACTCGATCACCTCCGTGTTCTGGCCACGCCCGAGAACAACCGTCCGCGAGATATCTTGCGCCCTGAACCGACTCAGGGTCTTCGTTATCGAATACCATCCGGCGGTCAGTTCGTCCATCAGCGAGCGCAAAGACGACCCTCGCCGCTCTGCCACCACTCTGGCGTTCCAGCCGTCCACGTCGTTGATCGCCGCCAGTTCCTCGTCGCTTGCCTCGCCCATCGCCGAGCGCAGCCGCGTCTCGCGTCTCACTTCGTTCGAAGCCACGTGAGCTACGATGTCGTGGTATGTCCATCCCGGGCAGCCCTCTGATTCCTCATCCCAAGCGTAGTCCGCCACTGAGTATGCAGCGCGTAGGAACATCTCGTGCGCCAGTACCGCCCGGCGCATCTTGCTCTGGATCTCGGGAACGAATGACAGCGGTGATGGCGTCCAGCCCACCTCAAGCGCGCGCCGTATGTCGTCCGCATGCTGGCGGTCGTGCGCGCCGCGCCAGAGGAAGTCTGAGATGCGGAGGTCGTACTCCGGCCCGATCGGCACGACGTAATCCAGCACCGGTAAGTGCGACTCGTCCAGCCGCAAGGCCGCGCCGATCATCTCGCCGTGTGCCTCGAACAGCATCTGCCTGAGGTCCTCGCGCGTCCACCGCCTGCGCTCCTCGACGTTAGCCGCGTTCGCCGTGCGGGCGTCATACCCTCGGCCCATGTCCAAGATGAACTGCGGTGTCAGCACCCCGGCCAGGATCAGCCCAGCCCAGCCGGGCGACATGTCGCCGATGACGTGCGCGACGAGGTCCTTCACCGTCCACTCGCCGTAAGGCACCGGCCGCTCCCAATCGCCCTCCGAAAGCGAGTCTACGAGCCGCAGCAGCTCGCGGTGTGAGTGCGTCAGGTCCCCGACAGCGGCTTCGACGACGGGCAGCGCCATAACGCCGCCATCATACGACGCCAATGCAGGATGGGTGTAGGGGCGCAGCACCCCGTCACCGCCAGTGCTGGCTCGCTGTCCCGCGCGACCGAACGTGCCTCGTTCTAGGCTTCCGCCAGACGTGCTGAACCCTCGACGCTGCTATTCGAACAACGGCCCTTCCCGCTCGTCCTGAGGGATCGAAGGAACGAGCGGAGCCA
>CAYZLC010000045.1:0-4425 GCA_964479365.1 uncultured Dehalococcoidia bacterium | reverse complement strand
ACGCCGCCATCATACGACGGCCCACGCGATGGGTGTAGGGGCGCAGCACCCGCCGTCCCTGTTAAGCATGGGCGCTCTTTATTCCACCTGCAGTGTCAACATCGGCTCCGGCTCAGAATTGCCCGACGCTACTAGTCGAACAACGCCTCTTCCCGGCTCGTCCCGAGGTATCGAAGGAACGAGCGGAGCGACCACGTCCGCCGCGATATTCGCTTTATTCGCCCCCCATTCGCTGACGATCAGCCGCCACGCGGCCACACGAACGCCGCCCCCGCCAGAAACGCCAGCGGGCCCAAGACGGCAATCGCAGCGGAGGGGACGTAAGGAAAGTATATTGCACTAGGCTGGCCACGGCTGTTTGGAAGAGCTCCCGAGCCTAGCGCCGCCCGGCTCGTCCCGAAGGTTGGCCCGCATCTGCCTAGTCCTGTTTGCCCAGCGAAAAATGGGCCCGGTGGCTCATGCCTCGCACACGGTTCCACCCTATCCTCCAGACATCGAGTGTTCACACCAACCGATCGAGGAGGGTAGAGATGAAGCGCATCACCTTACTGCTGGCATCACTGGCGATTGTTCTGCTGGCTGCGACCCTGTACCTTGGCACCGGCGGCGGCGTACGGGCGGACGATGACGAGGCGGAGGCGAAGGCAGTGCTGCGCAACGCGGCCGGGACCCGCGTGGGAAAAGTTGAGATCTCGGAGGGGGATGACGGGGTGGTCGAAGTGGCGGTGAAGGTCGATGCCCCACTGGCCTCCCTGGCAGCGGGGTTCCACGGCTTCCACATCCACGCGGTGGGAAACTGCACCGCCGATCCGGCGCAGCCGGAGACCACGTGGTTCACATCCGCCACTGGGCACTACAAGGACGTCGACCCGGCGCACGCGCACCACGGCACGCACAACGGAGACCTGCCGCTGCTGCTGGTCAACGATGACGGTGGCGGTGAAGGCGCGGGAGAGGCTCAGTTCGTTACGAACCGCTTCACCGTCGCGGATGTCGTTGGGCGAGCCTTCATAGTCCACAAGCTGGCGGACAACTACCGCAATATCCCGCTCGGCACGGGCGCAACGCAGTACACGGCGAACAGTGACAATGTGAGCGATCCCGCCACTGCCACCGGCGCCACGGCGGCGACAGGCAACGCGGGGCCCCGCTTGGCCTGTGGCGTCATCAAGGGCTAGCACCGTTTAGTCACCGGCGGAGCGGCCATCTGCTGCGGGCCGCTCCGCCCGCGACGCCGATGGAGCGAATCTGGAAGGTCTATAATCAATCCACCATGAACGCTGGAACGATCGCAAGCCGCCGGAATCTGTGGATAACCGGCGGCGTGGTGCTGGTCGCCGCGGTGTTCGCGGCGCCGTTTTTCCGCGGCCCGGACATCATCGGGCCTTTCATCTTCCTCGGCATCTTCGGCGTCATCGTACGGTTGACCTCGGGCCCACTCTCACGGTGGATCGCGCGCATTCGGCTGAGCGTGCGCTGGAAGATACTCGGCGCCATCGCCATCATGGGGTCGCTCATGGTGATCGTCAGCATGGTCAACATCGGGGCGATGGACTACATGCACACGGAGCTGCACGAGATCCAGGACCTGGGCCAGGCGCGCCCGTCCGCCGTCCTCTCGGCCGTAAACGACCTCCAGAGCACCCAGCACGGCGCGTTTTTCTCGTTAGCGCCGCTCCTCTCCATACTTGCCGCGCTTGTCGCGTTCGTTCTCGGCATCGCCATTGCGATCTCAGTGATAACGCCTGTCCGGCGCATGGGGGAAGGCATGCGCCGGATCGCCCTCGGTGATTTCTCGCAGCGGGTAGAAGTGGCGAATCGCGATGAGCTGGGCGACCTGGCGCAGCGCATAAACGAAACGTCAGAGCAATTAGCCATGCTACAGGACGCGACGATAGCAACCGAGAGGACCAGGGCGCTGAAAGAGCAGATCACGCACGTTACCCTCGCTCAGGAAGAGGAACGCGGGCGCATCTCGCGAGAGCTGCACGACGGCCTGGGCCCCTCGCTCGCCGCTGCCGTTAATCGCCTGCGGGTGGCGCAACGGCTGATAGCGAGCAACCCGCCGCAGGCGGAGAAGGAGCTCGAGGAGATAACTCAGGGCCTTAAAGCCAACATCCAGGACATTCGCAACCTCATCCACGATCTGCGGCCGCTTGCGCTCGATCAGTTGGGACTCCAGGGGGCGATCCAGCAGCAGCTCGACCGCTTCCAGAAGCAGGCCGGAGTCACCCTTAGCGTTGGGATCGATCCGGAGATCACTCTCGACCCGTTGTCGGAGGTGACGGTGTTCCGGGTGCTACAAGAATGCCTGGGAAACGTCGAGAAGCATGCTCAGGCCGAAACGGTGGAAGTGCTTCTCCGCCGCAACGAAGAGGGTTGCTGGCTCTCGATCAGCGACGATGGACGCGGGTTCGGTACGGCATCCGCGAACGACGGAGGCGGCGAAGGCGTAGGCCTGATCGGTATGCGTGAGCGGGCCGAACTGGTGGGAGGGACGCTGTCGATTGACGGCGGGCCGGGGCGAGGAACGTGTGTAACCCTGACCATTCCGGTGCATCGGGCTGAGCACCCGGAAACGGAGGAGAAGCTTGGACCGCATCCGAGTATTGCTCGCTGACGACCACACGCTTTTCCGAAAGGGCATCCGCAACATGCTGGAGCAGATGCCGGACGTCGAGGTGGTGGGCGAAGCCGCGACCGGCCCGGAGGCCGTGGAGAAGGCGTGCGCGCTGGTGCCGGACGTGATTCTGATGGACATCAAGATGCCGGGAACGACAGGCATCGAGGCTACCCGGCAGGTCCTGCAGGAGAACCCGCACATCGGGATCATCCTCGTGACGATGTACGACGACCCCGAGTCAGCGTTCGCCGGGATGCGGGCCGGCGCCAGGGGCTATGTCCTGAAGGAGGCTGACCCGGAGGAGTTGCGGAGGGCAGTGGACGCCGCCCAGCGCGGTGAGGTCATGCTCTGCCCGCTGATAGCCGATAGGGTGCTGGAGCACTTTCGCACCGGCCTGCGGCCGCAGCCTCCGGGCCTGCCGTACGAACAGCTAACGAACCGCGAGCTGGAAGTGCTCCGGCTCGCCGCCGACGGACTGACCAACAGGGAGATCGCCGGCCGCCTGGTGATCAGCGAGAAAACGGTCAAGAACCACATCGCCAACATCTTCTCCAAGCTGAACGTTAACGACAGGACACAGGCGATCCTTTACGCTTTGCGCCGAGGCCTCGTCACCGTATCGCCCGCCGACGGCGACATGTAGGGGCGAGGCGGGCTCGCCCTGGCGTCTGCCGACGCGCTATTTCAGCGATTTCGCGATCTCGACCGCCTTTTCCTGCGAAAGGTTCCCCTCGATCCGGAACACCCGACCGTCCTGGTCCCAGAGGAGCGTGTTGACATCCGTGGCGCGGACGGACTGCTGGATTACGCTGCCGTCGAGACCGTAGTACTGGACGATGCGTAGGCCGGTCAGCCAGTAAGCCTCATTACCAACGCCGAACACCGGCTGCGCCTGCGACTGCTCTGTGACGCCCTTGCCGACAGCCGGCAGCCCCTTGCCGACCTGCGCGTTCGTCTCGAATAGCGCGAACGGCGTTCCGTCGGGATGGCGGAAGAACAACGCAGCAGCCTTCACCGGCCCGAAGTCCTGAAGCAGCACCCTCTCGGGCTCGATCTGCTCGGGCGCCGTGGGCAGCCGGATCGGGAACCCGAGCGCGGCTTCTGCCTCTTCGAGCGTTAGCGGCGTGCCGGCGATGTCCCGCGTCAGCCCCTCCGGCACCTCATCCGTCTCGAAGATGTTGATGCGGTCGAAGAGATCGGCGACGGCGTCGCGCGCGGGGGCCAGCACGCCGGCGACGAAGGCCAGCGCAACTGCCGCCGCCGCAACCGCCGTTAGCGCGAGTTGCCAGGAGGGTGCCGGACTGCGGACCGAGGACTGCCGTTCGATGCGGGCGCGGACGCGGCCCGCCAGCGAGGGCGTCTGGGGGAACACCAGCGCCCGGCTGAGCAGCCCGATATCGTGTTCCAAGCGGTCCATCTCCTCTTGCATCAACTCAACTCTCCCAGCAGCTCCGGATATCGGTTTACGACGACATCGCGCAGCTTGCGGAGGGCGCGGTGCAGACGTGATTTCACGGTTCCCTGCGCACAGCCCAGGTATTCGGCCAGCTCCCGCTCAGACAGAGCGAGGAAGTAGCGCAGGTAGACGACGACCCGTTCCTGCTCACGCAGAGAATCAAGCGCGGCCCAGACAAGACGGGCGCGTTCGCGGTCGACCACCGTCTCGTCGAGCGTGCGCGGGAGCGGCTGCTCGTGGAATGCGAGCCTTTCGGTGGCGGCGACGCCGCGACGTCGAGATCGGAGCATCGTCAGCGCCTGGTTGATGACGATTCGCAGGAGCCAGGGGCGGAACTCATGACCCG
>CAYZLC010000044.1:0-11746 GCA_964479365.1 uncultured Dehalococcoidia bacterium | reverse complement strand
ACGGCAATGTCTTCGTGTATCACAACAGTGCGCCCTCTTACTATGGCGCTAGGGCGTTCCGTGGCTCGCCAAGGGTCTAAATTTTGCACCGACAGCTAAATTTGAATTTGAGAACGGATCACCTGAAAAAAAGAAAAAAAAGACGCGATCATCGGAAAGCTCCAGGAGCTATTACGGGAGGTCGAGCAATCGGTCTCTACAATGGCGGAGACGGCGTGGTCGAGAGGCGTCTATGAAGACGGCTGGAACGCGCGGCAGATCCTCTGCCACTTTGCTTCCACCAGCGGCGTTGCCGGCTTCCTCCTCGGCATGGGGCAAATGGCGTCGCCGCCAAACTTGGGCGGTGGCTTCGACGAGAATGCGTTCAACGCCCAGCAGGTCGCCGCGCGGCAGGACAAGAGCCCGGCGGACCTCGTCGGTGAAATCCAGCGCAACTTCGAGCGTGACGTCCAAGCAATCCGCAACGCTTCAGACGATCTTCTCAAGAAGCACTTCAAGGCGCCCTGGGACGTAGAGGGTGAACTGGGCGACGTGATCGTGGAGTCGCTCAACGGTCACCTGGGTATGCACCTCGCGGATTTGCGCTCGGCGGCGCACTAGCCGTGTTGCGCCGGCCAACGCTGCCTACGGAAGCAGACCGCCGCAGGGATGTCAAGGCACTGTTCATTGGGCTTGCTATAGGGGTAACAGTGCTTGCCGTGGCGGCACTGGCGACGGGCGAGTTCAACACGAAAATGGGTCTCGTTATTGCGATCACGATCGTGTGGGGGATCGGCTTCATCTTATTTCTAGACAGGATCGTCAGGCCTGCAGCGCGTCGCCTTAGAGATCGTTGGGAGGCGCGCGCGCGAACGGCTTGGCTTGCCGCCGGAGGACAACAACTGGGATTCAGGAACAGGATGATGCCGAGGTCGTCGGTCAGCGCCGGTCGTGATCTTTGCCAACCGTGGTGTTGGCAGCCAGCTCATGCTTCAGTTGCCGGATCTGCCAGAGGTGCTCCAGGTCGTGCTGGGCGAGTTCGCGGGCTATGGTTTCGATGGTCACGCGGCCGCGATAGGGATGTTCGCCGCTCGACCGCCATTCGGAGCCGGTGATTCCCCACAGCAAGTAGGTCGTCTCCCGTCTAAGCTCTCTCATCTGTGACAGCAGCTCGCCAAGATCCTCCGCGCGATAGTCGCGCTCCGCGGGCAGCAGATCGATGTCCCACGCGGGCAGCGGTCCGCCGGCGCCTTCGACGATCGCTGTTAGCTGTCGCAATGACAACTCTTCGGCGTCCCGGAGGTGGGCGGCGATCTCCTTGAGGCACCAGTCGCCGTCTGCGGGCGTGCGGCAGAGGGTCTCTTCGTCGATGAGTGAAAGCTCGGAGACGACGGAGTTGGCGCACTCTCTTAGCGCTTTGAGCACCCAGCCGGATGAGTCACCTTCATCAAAAAGCACGCCGATATTGTAGCGCCGCTTTGACCCTCTGACAGTGCGGCCAATATCATATTTGTGCCGTGATAAGCGCAGAGGCTCTTCCCTTCACGTTGCTGATCGTCCTTGTGGAGTCTACCGTGGGCGGGCTCTGGGTGCTGTGGGCGACGCACGTGCGCGGCCGCTCCGTGGCCTCGTTCATCAAGTTCGGCGCCGGCATGGTGTTCGTGATGGCGGGGCTGACGTTTTGGCTGGCGGCCAAGCTTACTGTCGACGATGAGGTGGACGGCTATCCCCTCGATCCCTCGTATATGCCGGCGGCGCGCGTGGCGCTCGCGCTTGTTTTCGCGCTCTCGCTTCCGTACGCGGTGCTAACGTTGCGGGGATCGCGCCTTCCGGCTCTCACAGTGGGCGCAGCGACTTCATTTGCGGGGCTGGCGGCTGTGGCGTTCCTGGCGCAGGTGTTCGCGCTGCCGACGTGGGGATATGTGGGGACGCTGTTGGCGTTCGTCGTCGGCGGGCTGGTTGTGGGCGCAGTGTCGATGGGCATGGTTCTCGGACACTGGTATCTTGTGACTCCACGGCTACACGAACAGCCGCTGCGCGAGATGACCTTCTTCCTGCTCGTGGCGATGGCTGTACAGGCAGCGCTCATCATCCCGGCGCTCGCGCTTCCGCGCGATACGATCGCGAACGCCGTGAACACCCCAATCCTGGAGAACCCGTTCTTCTGGATGCGCGTGGGCGGCGGGCTGGCGTTCCCCATGCTGCTGACGTGGATGGCGTATGACTCCAGCGGTGTGCGCGCGATGCAGTCAGCCACGGGCCTCCTCTATATTGCGATGGCCCTCGTGCTTTCGGGCGAGGTGCTCGCCAAGGGCCTGCTCTTCGTCTCCGCGGTGCCGAACTGATGATATGATTACGTCTCTATTGCAAACGGATCACCGCTAGGGGTGGGTGTCCAACCCACTCGCGAGAGGTCTGAAGGATGATTCTTGACGACTGAGACTGAAACGACTGTGTTCCCGCTTCACTGGGATAATCCCGCCGACGCAGATCTCACCTGGCGCTTCGACCCAATGCACACCCCTGAGGTGACGACGCCGCTGGGTTTCGACCTGTACATGGAGCCGTTCATCCGTGGTTTCGGCATGCTCCGGCTCTGCCAGCAGAACTACTATACCTACATGAACCAGGCCGCGATGCCGCCGTCCGCCTCAAACAAAGTCCCAGTCGAGGCGATCCATGCCGGCGCTCGCCGTTGGCGCGAGGAGATCATCCCAGAGGTCCGCGGCTTCGACGATCACTACCGGCTGACCGACTTTGATGTGATGACCACAGAGGAACTTGTGGCCGAACTGGACCGGCTCCTGGATGTGCGTCTCCGCTGCGGGCAGCTCCATTCGATGGCGATGCTTCCGTGGTGGATGGGGATGATGAATCTCATCGAGACGGTGCGAGAGCTGACAGACGGGGACGATCTCGCGGCTGTGCGGCTGGTCCAGGGGCACGGGAGCAAGAGCGTTGAGGCCGGCGAGGCGCTGTGGCGCTTGAGCCGCCTGGCAGCCTTGGTGCCAGGCGTGCGTGACCGTCTGCTGGCGATGGATAGTGAGGCGACAAAGGAGCAGCTCGAGGCGCTCGCGACTGAGCCCTCGGCCGGACCCTTCCTCGAGGCGTTCGCCGCGTTCCTAGACGAATTCGGCTGGCGCTCGGGTATGTTCGAGTTCGCCGCGCCGACCTGGAACGAAGACCCGGCGGTGCCTCTGAGCCAGCTGCGCGCATTCCTCCAGATGCCGGACTACGATTTCCGGCACGAACAGGGCAGGCTGGCGGCCGAGCGGGAGGACGCGCTGCGCGAAACGTTGTCGCGCCTTGATTCTGAGAAGGCAGCAGTTTTGCAGGCAGCGGTAACTGCGGCCGCCGATGTCGTGTCGATTCTGGAGGACCACAACTACTACATCGATCAGCGCGTTGGCGTGCTCCCGCGCCGGCTTGTGCTGGCCGCTGGAACGCGGCTCGTCGAGATGGGCACGCTCTCTGCGCCGGAAGAAGTCTTCTATCTGCGGCGCACGGATCTGCGTGCTGCGCTAAAGGAAGACGCGAAGGGCTTATGTGATCTCGTCCGCGAGCGCGCCACAGAAATGGAGCGCTGGTCCAAGGTAACTCCACCGGCGACGATCGGCGCGCCGCCCCAAGAGGTATCGCCCGCTTCTGGCGAGCCCGACCGCTTCTGGGGCACGCACCGTCTTCGCTCGGAGCGAGCGGACGAGTTGAGGGGAAACGGCGCTTCCGCGGGAGTCGCGCGTGGTCCTGCGCGGGTGCTCGCAAGCCTGAACGAGGCCCACCGCTTCAAGCCGGGCGATGTGCTGGTGACGCGAACGACGATGCCGCCTTGGACGCCACTGTTCGCCGTGGCCTCCGCAGTAGTCACGGAGACCGGGGGCATCCTCAGTCACGCCGCTGTGACAGCCAGGGAGTATGGTCTGCCCGCGGTACTCTGCGTCGAAAACGCCACACGTTTGATCCAGGACGGGCAGCCACTGGAGGTTGACGGGAACAAGGGCATTGTGCGGATTCTGAACTGAAGGGAGCAACGATGGCTGAACAGACGGAAATGTTGAAAGTGGGAGACAAGGCGCCGGACTTCAAGCTAAAAAGCACTGGGAACACTGAGTTCAAGCTGAGCGATCAGCGCGGCAGGAACGTGGTGCTCAACTTCTTCCCGGCCGCCTTTTCGCCTGTCTGTTCCAACCAGTTGACTAGCATCGAGGCCGAGAAGTCGAAGTTCGGGGACGATACGATTCTCGTGGGAATGAGTGTGGACGGAGCGTGGGCGCTGGAGGCATTTAAGAAGCAGATGGGCATCGATTTCCCGCTCCTGAGCGACTTCTACCCCCACGGAGAGGTTGCGCAGAAGTACGGGCTTCTCTATCCGAACGGAGCCACGCACAGAGCCGTCATCGGCATCGACAAGGAAGGCGTGGTGCGGTACATAGACGACCACGCTGTGCTGGAGGTGCCGGAACTTGAAAGCTGCGCACTCGCGCTGAGCGGATAGGCGGCATGCCGATGCGCCCGGTTCGCCGCACGAGGCGCTGCTAACCAGAGGAGGCTCTTGATGAAGGTCGATTTCGGATGGTTCCTGCCAACGATGGGCGATTCGGAGGTCATCGGACCGCCTACTCGCCCGGCGTCGCTCGATTACCTCGTGCAGGTGGCTGAGGCTGCGGAGGAGGCGGGCTTCACGTTCGCCTTGGTGCCGGTGGGGACGACCTGCCAGGATGCGTGGCTGGCCTCGGCCATCGTGGCCGGGCGCACTCAAAAGCTCCGGTTCCTGGTGGCGATGCGGCCAGGGTTCATCGCCCCGACGGTCGCCGCCAAGATGTCGAACACGCTGGACCAGCTCACCGGCGGGAGGGTCCTGATCAACGTCGTGACCGGCGGCTTCCCGGCTGAACTGGCCGCCGATGGAGACTTCACGGAACACGACGAGCGCTACGCCCGGACGCAGGAGTTTATGCAGGTCGTGCGTAAGGCCTGGACGGAGCCCAAACGTTGGGACCATGAGGGCAGTTACTACCGCATCGAGGGCGGGAACGTGTTCCCCAGGCCGTACCAGCAACCGTGCCCGCCCTTTTACTTCGGCGGCGCCTCTGACGCGGCGAAAAAGGTTGGCGCCGAGGAGACCGACGTATACCTCCTGTGGGGCGAACCGCTTCCCATGGTGCGCGAGCGCATTGCTGAGATGCGGGAGCGCGCCGCGGCCGTTGGACGCACGCTTCGCTTCGGACTACGCATCCACTTACTCGTGAGAGAGACGGAGGAGGCGGCGTGGAAGGCGGCCGATGAGCTGATCGCCAACATTCCGCAGAACTTCCAGGAGATGATGGACAAGCACAAGAGCGGCGTCGACTCTGAAGGTGAGAAGCGGCAGATTCAGTTGCGCGAGGGGAAAGGTGAAGACTTGGTGCTGGGGCCGAACTTGTGGGCCGGCATCGGCAAGGCGCGCCTTGGTGTCGGCACCGCGCTCGTCGGCTCCGGCGAGAACGTCGCGGCCCGCCTCCGGGAGTACATGGAAGAGGGGATCGACACCTTCATCCTCTCAGGCTATCCGCATCTGGAGGAGGCTCAGCGCTTCGGCAAGCACGTGATGCCTCATTTCGCAACGCAGCAAATTGAGGCCGGTATACCGGCTGCCTGATCCAGGGCTGGCAAGTCGATGATGAATGACGTCGCTTCCTGCTCGTCCTGAGGCTCTCGACGGGATGAAAGGAAGGCCAGCGTCTACCCTCGCGGTCGCCATCTCGGGGAGCCCTCGCTCGCCTTCGCGCTCAAAGACGCTGGCCGAACTCATGCTGGACGCGCTGGCCGGCCGCGGCTGCGAGACACGTCTCGTCGATCTTGCGGTACTGCCGGCGGACGCTCTTCTGGCGCGCGTGCAGGCGGCGGAGTTAGACGAGGCGATCGCGGCTGTTGGCGAGGCAGGCATTGTGATTGCGGCTACGCCGACGTACCGTGCGCTATACACGGGCCTGCTGAAGGCTTTTTTCGACCTCATGCCGCAGGGCCACCTGAAGGGCAAGTTTTGCGTGCCGCTTCAGACGGGAATCGCCCGCGAGCACTCCCTGGCGGTGGAATACGGTCTACGACCGTTGTTCATGTCGCTGGACGGGATTCCGCTGGCGGGTATTTACGCAAGGGATGAGGAGTTCACGGAGGGCGCGCCCTCGGCTGAGCTCGTCGGCAGAATCGAGGTGGTCGTGGCAGACCTGATGCCAATGGCGGGCTGGTCCTAGCAAGGGCCGGCTCATCTCTACCGAAAGGGTAGGGGCGCAGAATTGTTGCGCCCCTACGTTGTGCGTTTGGACGTACTCGCCTAGCCGAGATTTCCTGTGCGCCGCGCGATCTCGTTCAGGCGCTCAATGCGCTTTTGCACCGGCGGGTGCGTGCTGAAGAGGGCCGCGAAGTCCACCTTCCCGAGCGGGTTCACGATGAAGAGGTGCGAGACCGCCGGGTTGACCTGCATCGGCCGGGCGCGCGAGTAGTCCTCCAGCTTCTGGAGGGCGCTGGCGAGTGAGAGGGGCGTGTGCGTGATGTGGGCGCCGGTCTCGTCGGCGCCGTACTCGCGCTGGCGTGAGATGGACATGCGGATTATCGCCGCAGCCAGCGGTGCGAAGATGATCGTCGCGAGTAGAGCGATGATCCCCAGCATGCCGCCGCCCTCACGGTTGCGCCCGCCACCAAAAATAAGGGCCCACTGTGCCATCCAGGCGAGGAAGGAGATCGCGGAGGCGACGGTAGCGACGATGGCGTTCACGAGGATGTCGCGGTTGCGGATGTGGCCGAGCTCGTGGCCGAAGACGGCCGTCAGCTCGCGTTCGTTCAGGATGCGCATGATACCGGTCGTCGCGGCAACGGCGGCGTGCTTGTCGTTGCGGCCGGTGGCGAAGGCGTTGGGCGAGTCGTTCTGGATGGTGTAAACCTTCGGCTTTGGCATGTTGGCCATCGCCGCCACGCTGTCTACGATGGCGTGCAGGCGCGGTTCCTCGTCTGGCGTCACCTCTCTGGCCCCGGTCATCCTTAGCGCCAGCTTGTCGGAGAACCAGTAGGAGCCGATATTCATGACCATCGCGATGATAAAGGCGAAGATCACGCCGGAAATGCCCGCGACGAAGTAGCCTATCGCCAGCAGGATGCCCGAGAGGGCTACCAGCAGAAAGACCGTCTTTACGTTACTCATTTGTCCGTTTTCACCTCGGGGCGCGACACTAACGCGCTCCAACTATCAGATTAATCCAATCGAAACAAGGTCACAAGTGAACTCTACACGCCCGTGTCCTTCTTGGGCGCAGCCGAAGGCGCTCCTTACGCTTGCTGCTGCCAGAGCAGGTTCTGAACGAAGCGGAGGCTCCCCGCGATGCGCGGGCCGTACCAACAAAGGTGTTTGCCTTCAATCAAATGTACGCGCCCATCTCGCACCGCAGAGACGTAGTCGTGCCGCGTCAGTTCGGGAAGATGCTTCGGCGCGAAACGATAGGGCTCGTCCGGGAGCAGTATGACTTGCGGGTCGCGCCGGGCGATCTCGTTGAGGTCGGTTATCGGATACCGCTCATGACGACGGGAGAAGATATTGAGGCCGCCGCAGGCATGGAGGAAGTCGTGTATGTAGGTGTCGGGGCCGACGCTCATCCACGGGTTGCGCCAGATCGGACAGAACACGCGCAAGAGCCGGCGCGATTCGCTCTTCGCGCGGGCGTCCGCGAGCGCGGCGGCCGCCTCATCTACGATCGGGCGGGCGGCGGCCATCGAATCCGTCATCTCGGCGATTTGGCGCATCATCTCGATGCCGCCGGCGACGGTGCGCGGGAACGTGACCATCACGTTGAGGCCGGCGGCGATGAGCTGCCGCACGTCCTCCGGACGGTTCTCTTCGACGTTCGCGATCACGAGGTCCGGTTGAAGATCTCGCACCTGCCTAACGTCCAGCGTCTTTGTGCCGCCCACCTTCTGCTTGGCAGCCACCCCTTCGCTCGGCTCAACGCAGAAGCGGGTGACGCCGACGACAGCGTCGCCGAGGCCGAAGGTGAACAACGCCTCCGTAATACTGGGCACCAGGGAGACGATGCGCTGTGGCGCCTGCTTGATTTCGATGGGGCGATATAGGGCGTCTGTAAAAATTGTCATTGGGTCCCGCTAATACTTACGAATTTCGCTGCTCACAGGATGACACTTTGCGAAGAAAATCACAAGTAGTCATGGCATTAGGATTTTAGCGCTCGCTTAGCCCAGTGTCACCTCCGTCGTTTCGCGATTGCCGTTGTGGAAGTATTCTACTTCAACGACGTCGCCGGCGCGGTGTTCAGTAAGCGCAGCGAACAGATCTCCGCTCGTTCGGATCTCGTTACTGCCGAGCCTGACGATGATATCGCCCTGCTCCAGACCCGCCTCGTCCGCGGGACCCCCCGGCTGAACGCTGCGGATGCCGACCCCGTGATCGACTGCGAGGTCAAACTGCTGGGCTAGGGAAGGCGTTATCTCCTGGATTGTCACGCCCAGGAAGCCGCGGTTGATGCGCCCCTCGCTGATTAGCTCCTGCACGATCGGCTCGGCCGTATCGATAGAAATAGCGAGGCCGATGCCTTCGGCGTTGCCGCGTATGACGGCCGTGGTGATGCCGACGACCTCGCCGCCCACGTTGACGAGCGGGCCGCCGGAGTTGCCGGGGTTAATCGCGGCGTCCGTCTGGATGGCGTCCGGGATCGACACGTTCGACTCTTGGATCAGTCGGCCGAGCGCGCTGACGACGCCCTTCGTCACTGTTGGCCCGCCCGGCAGGTCAAGCGCGTTGCCAATGGCGATGACGTCTTCGCCTACCTGTAGCGCCGATGAATCGCCCAGCGTAGCCGGGCTCAAGTTGTCCGCGTCGATTTTGAGGACAGCGATGTCCGTGGGCGGGTCCCTGCCGGCGATCGTGGCATCGTGCTGGCTGCCGTCGTCGAGGGTGATGGTGATGTCATCAGCGGCGTCGCCGTTATTGGTGCTGATGACGTGGTTGTTCGTGACGATATGGCCGTCGTTATCGACAATGAAGCCGGTCCCTACGCCGCCACTCGGTACCAGTTGGCCGAAATCGTCCAGTGTCGCCGCCTCGCTCCTGATGTGGACGACTGACGGCCGCAGTAGTTCGACCAGTTCCGTGGTGGTGGAGAAGGCCACGCCGGTAGACGTGGTGTTGTCTGGCGTCGCGGCCGGCGACGAGGTCCCTGCTGGAGAGCCGCCGTCTTCGCAAGCGGCCAACAGACTAGAAGCCAGGACCAAGACGGAAACGGTCGCCAGGGCGATTTCTCTTCGCAAAGCTCGAATGCTCCCTCTGTTCCCCTCACTACGTTACAACGATATATGGTTCTGGTTGTTGCGGGTCTGTAAAATGTGAAACACTCTCTAACGAATCTGGGCGTATATGCGGGACGTATCCCCTGACGAGACAGCCTACACTGGGCTCGACGATGAAGAGCTCATGCAGCGTCTTGTCTGCCGTGACCTGCGGGCCTTCCGGGCCCTCTTTGATCGGTATGGCAACCTGGTATATTCGGCGGCCCTGCGCGTCGTGCGGGACGCCCAAATAGCGGAGGATATGGTACAGGAGATCTTTCTGCGAATATGGCGGAAGCCTGACAGCTACGTGGCGCAGCGCGGGCGCTTCGTCACGTGGTTGACTTCGGTCACGCGTAACCGTGCGGTGGACGAGATCCGCTCGCGGGGGCGCCGCTTCCGCTACGAGACCGCGTCTCCCGAGGAGCAGGAAAGGGAGTTGCCGGCGCCGGACACGAACGACCCGGCGCTGACAGCGGAGCTTGCGGACCAGCGGCGGCTGATCCTGGCCGCCTTGGCACAGATACCACAGGAGCAACGCCAGATCATTGAGCTTGCGTACTTCGGCGGCTTTACGCAGCAGGAGATCGCCCAACGGCTCTCGCAGCCGCTAGGGACGGTGAAGACGCGCATCCGGCTGGGGATGCAGAAGCTGAGGGTGGCGCTTACACCGGAACTGAAGTGGGAAGAACGATGATGGACTGCTCGGAAGCCGCAGAGCTGCTCGACGCGTACGCCCTCGGCGCCCTCGACAAGCGAGAGGCGGTACAGGTGGAGCGTCATGTAGCTGGCTGTCTCAGCTGCTGGGAGGAATTGGATAAGTCCCAGCGCACGGCGGCGCTGCTTTCGATGTCGGTTCCCATCCACGAGGCCCCGCTACAGGTGCGGGACCGCATCATGGCGCGGGCGGGGCGAGAAGGGGCCGTCGTGCGCGGGCCGTCTCTGTTGCGGCGGCTGCGGCCGAGCTGGCGCACCACCGCTGGAGCGCTGGGGTTCGCGGGCGTATCCGCCCTCGTCTTCTCCTCTTTTCTTCAGATTCAGATGAGCGATCTGCGCGGCGATAAGAACCAACTCGGGCAGCAGCTGTCTACCGCGGCCTCGGAGCTGGAGCAGCAGAAGCAGATCGTGGCCGTGCTCTCAGCATCGGACAACCGCAGAATATCAATGCAGCCCACGTCCGTCAGTTCGCAGGCGGAAAGCGTCTATAACTGGAGTCGTGAGAACTCTGCAGGGTTCATCGTTTGCCACGATTTCCCTCCCTTGCCCGCGGGCCGCGTGTACCAGGTGTGGTTCACAACCAGTGATTCGGTGGAGCCTGTGGCAACCTTCGTCGCCCAGGGCGGCGGCTGTCAGATTCCGATGGACATGAGCCGCCTCAACTGGCGCCCGGAAGGCATCGGCATCAGTGTAGAGCCGGAAGGCGGCAGCGCAAGCCCGTCGAGCCGCTGGTTCGCGTACGCGGCGTTTGAGCGATCGCCGGAGGGCGGCAACGGGCGTGGAGGTGGGGGTTTCGTCGACATGGTGGTCGCTGCCGTCGGGCCTTAGCCCGCGCCTCGCTTGTCATTCTAAGCGCCGTCGCGAGTCTGGTCGGACCTAGCGTTTCGCCGCGAAGGAATCTGGCGGCGAGGAGGGGCGTGAACGGCGTTCATGTCCCTCACGGGCAAGCGAACCGATACCGTACAGAACACTTGACATACCTGGACTGCGCCTGATACCTTGTCTCACTGAGACGAGGTATCATGTCAGATCTCGAAGCCGTCAGCCTCAAACTGGAAGCGCGCGGGCACCGTGTGACGCCGTCCCGGCGCGCCGTCATCGCCGCCGTCCTTCAGCAGGCGGGCCATTTCACCGTGGACGACCTGCTGCGCCGCTGCCGGGGCGCCGGCCGAGCAACCGTATTCCGTACGATCAGGCTCCTCACGGAGCTCGGCGTCGTCTGCCGTGTGCTGCTCGACGACGGCAGCCTGCACTACCGGCTCTCCGAGCGCCCGCAGCATCACCACCACCTCGTCTGCACGGGTTGCGGCAAGGTGCAGGACCTCGACCAGTGCTCAGTTAGCGATTTGGTCCGCGAGCTGTCGAGGTCATCCGGGTACGAGATCGATGGCCATTGGCTGGAGTTTTACGGCCATTGCGCGGCGTGCCGAATTGAGGTCATGGTACCGGCATGACTCTCTTTTTTTGGGGCCAACTGAGACTCGGTATCAGGATGAGAAACCAGCAAACCGGCCAACCTGCAAACTCCTTCGTCGCCCGGGGGGCACTAGCCATCGCCGCGGCGTCAATCTTGCTGGGGGCGATCACCGGCGCTTGCGGAGGCGGCAACGACGCATCGAGCGATGACGGAAGGATCAAGGTGGTGACCACCCTCCCGTTATTCGCGGATCTAGTTCGCCAGGTCGGCGGCGACCGCGTCGAGGTGACGTCGCTCGTGCCGGCGGGCGCCGATCCGCACACGTGG
>CAYZLC010000043.1:0-11891 GCA_964479365.1 uncultured Dehalococcoidia bacterium | reverse complement strand
TGCCTGGTCGAGCCACCCCTCTACCATCCCCGGCATCTCCCGCACCGACGCCTCAAGCACCCTGCAGTCCGGCAGCGTCTCCAGGAATGCCGCTCCGTACTTCTTGCTCGTTATCCGCCGGTCCAGCACCACGAGTACCCCGCGGTCCGTCTTGGAGCGGATCAGGCGCCCGAACCCTTGTTTGAAGCGCAGTACCGACTGCGGCAGCGCGTACTGCGCGAACGGATCGTCGTACAGCGCCGCCCGTGCCGCGAATACGGGATCCGAGGGCACGTTGAACGGCAGCCGGGCCATCACAATCAACGACAGCGCCTGGCCCACTATGTCCACGCCCTCCCAAAAGCTGGCTGTCCCGAACAGCACCGTGTTCGGGTTCGACTGGAGCGCCCGCACGAGCTGCCGCGCAGAGCCGTCGATCCCCTGACCCAGCACCTGGATCGCCTCCTCCCGCAACAGCTCACCGACGATGCGGTGGGTCGCACGCAGGCTCGAGTGCGACGTGAACAGCGCCAACGCCCGACCGCGCGAAGCCCGGACCAGGTCCGCGATACCGTGCGCAAGTGATTCCAGATAGCCCGGCCATTCCGGCTCCGGCATGTCGCGCGGCACCAGGACCAGCGCCGCCCGCCGGTAGTCGAACGGTGACCCCAGCGCCAGCGTCTCCGCATCCTCGAGCCCCAACCTTTCCTGGAGATAGGCGAAGGAGCCCTGGGCCCGCAGCGTAGCTCCCGTCAGCACAACCGTCTTCAGCGCCTCGTACAGGTTCTCCTGGAGAAGCCCATCGACCGCGAGCGGCACTGAACTGACGACGAGGCTCCCATCCGATCGTTCGCACTCCAGCCAGACGATGCGCTCCGGATCGTCCTGCTCAAGCGCTGCGGAGAGGCCGATGACCGTCGCCTGCGCGTCCTGGAGCAGCATATCCGCCTCCGACCTGATCAGCTCGTGGCTCACCATTTCCGCCGCGCCCGGCGCGCTCAGCGATTGCTGGAGCTGCTTGAGTCCCGAGATCACCTCGTGCAGCGCCAGACGCAGGTTCTCCCAGGCCATCTCAATCTCCGGCCAGTCCGGCTGCACCCGCATGCTACGGTTGACCAGGAGCCTCTGCTCACGCTCGAACCCGTCGATGGTGTGCTCCTGCATGAAGGCGGACAGCGCCCGGAAGCAGTCGCGTACTGGCTCCCGCGTCGCCGCTGCCCGTCGCCGCAGCTCCCGCGAGACGCCCGTAAGCTCCGAGTGCGGCCCCAGCGCCGACTCCAGGCTCCGCAGCCCCGCCTGCACGTGTCCCTCGATCGCCTCGCAGCGGTCCAGCATCTCCGCTAGCGCCCTCTCTCCCGAAGCGAACCCGAACTGACGTGTCGCCTCACCCTCGAGATGGTGCGCTTCATCCACGACAAGCCTCGAGTAAGGCGGCAGCACCCGCCCGCCCGTCGCTTTGTCCGACAGCAGCAGCGCGTGGTTCACCACGACGATATGTGACGCCTCAGCGGCGCGCCGCGCCTTCTGCAGGAAGCAACTGCCCTCGACCACATACGGGCTGTTGTCGCTAGTGCAGCCCGCTCCGTCCGCGCTTAAACGTCGCCAAACCGCCTCCTCTCCCTGCGACAGCCGCAGCTCTGCACGGTCCCCCGTCTCCGTCTGCGAAAGCCAGATCAGGATCCGGGTCGCCAGCAGCGCCTCCTCATCGCTCGTCACACCCGCCGTCCGCAACGCATCGAACCGCTTCAGACAAAGATAGTTCCGCCGCCCCTTCAGCTGGCACGCCCGAAAAGGAACTGCGCCGCTTCCCGCTCGTCCTGAGGTATCGAAGGAACGAGCGGAGCCGTCCTCCGCCCAGGCCCCTTCTTCCTCCCTCCCCCTTCCTCCTTCCTTCCCCAACAACACCTCCACCGCGGGAATGTCCTTCTTCAGCAGCTGCTCCTGCAGGTTGATCGTCGCCGTGGACACCACCACGCGATCCCCATTCGCGACAGCATGGCACGCGGCCGGTATCAGGTAAGCCAGCGACTTCCCCGTCCCCGTCCCGGCCTCCACCAGGAGCCGATGCTCGTCGTTGAGCGCCTGCGCCACCGCGGAGACCATCGTCTCCTGCTCCATCCGCTGATCGAACGCCGGGAACAACTCCGGATGCTCCGCCGCCGACCGCAGGACGGCGAGAGCCTCCTCGGGCGCCACCGCTACTGGCTTCGGGCTCGGCGAGAGCGGCCCGCGTTCGTAGGGGCGACCTTTGGGGTTGGGCTGAGGGGCGCTGGGAGGTCGCCCGCCGGCGGACCCCATGGATTCCGCCTCCGACATCTCCAGGAAAAACCCGCGTCCCGCCCAGTCCGTCACGGACAACCACTGCGCAGCCTGTCCCAGCACCTGACGCGGCAGCGCCGCGCACCGCTCCCTGAGCGTCAGGAACAGTTGCCGCGCCGCCTCGGCGTCCGCCAGCGCCCGGTGTCTCACCTCGAACGGGATCCCCATCTGTTCGCAGAGCGCCGCCAGCCCGTACTCCGGCCGGCCCGGCAGCAGTAGCCCCGCGAGCTCCTGTGTGTCGTACACACCTTCGCCGATGGCGATTCCCGCCCGCGCCAGGAACCGCAGGTCGAACCCCGTCACGTTATGTCCGACAACGGGCGACCCGCCGATAAACGCCTCCAATTCCGGCGCCACCGCCCAAATCGGCCGCGCCGAGCCGACTACCTCGTCCGTGATACCGGTCAGCGTCTGGACGGCCCGCGCTATCTCGCGCCCCGGGTTTACAAGCGTCTCGAAAGTACCGAGCACATCGCTCGCGTCGAACCGCACCGCCCCGATCTCGATGATCTCATCGGTCTCGGTATCGAGGCCCGTCGTCTCCAGGTCCAGCGCTACGTAGGAACGGCCCAACTCGGCGCTATTCTATCACCGGGAGATCCACCTGCATAGAACGTATGGTCTACGACTGTCTCCGTTTATCCGCTCCCCATTCCGGTGTGAGGGGTTGCCGCGCCTACCCCAGCCATGCCGCCTCCTCCACATACCGCCGCAACTCCCCCGCCGCCAGCCCCTGCGCGGCGTGGAACCGCCGTGCCCGTAGCTGCTCCAACATGTGCTCCTGGTCCCGCAGCTCCTCCTCGAACACCGTCACGAAGTAGCCCACCCCGTTCGTCGAATGGCAGTCGCTCGCCCCGATCCCTCGCTTACCCAGCGCCTTCGCCACTTTCAGCGCGAACTGGTTCTCCCTCGGCGTCGAGCCTCCGTTCGCAATCTCGATCTCGTCCACAAGCTTGAACACCGGCATGCGCTCGGCCGCCTCCCCTGGCGTCATCTCGAACGGCGGCCGGCCATCCCGCCGGAAGTGTATCGGGTCGAAGAAGTGCCGGAACGGATGCGCCACCGTCATGAAGCCGCCCACCTCGTCTAGCACCCGCCGCAACTCCGCCGCCCGCCGGATCCCCGGCACGTAGCGGTCCAGCCCTACCACGATCATATGCCCCAGGTCCGTCGATACCTCCATCCCCCGGCTCACGAACAACCCGCTCTGCTCCCGGAACTCCTGCAGCAGGTGCGGTTCCCACACCCGGTCGTGCTCGCTGATGTTCACCCCGGTCAGCCCGATCCGCCGCGCCTCCTCAATCAGTTGATCAGGCGTCAATGACGAGTCGGCCGCCCCCCGCACCGTGTGCACGTGCATATCAACGATCGTGCCTGTCATCCGGTACCTGTCATCCTGAACCCAGCGGGGTGGGGACGACCGAGAGGGGAGGAAGGCGAAGGATCTTTTCGGTAGATGTCCTGTTCATCGGTCCGGCCTGCTGTTCACTCACCGCAATCCTAGCGCACGCTCAACCCGCACTGGCGACGCCCCCTGCATCCGCTAATCCGCTCCCTATCCACTGACAGTCAATCCATTGACAGGTTCGACGCCCGTCGCCTCACGCGCCCTCAACGTCCGCGCTGCGCGTATCCTGCCGCCACCGGGCTTCACCCTCGTTGCGGTCTCCCGCGCTGTGTCGCCGTCCTTCGCTAACGCAAATAGCCCCGGCCCAGATCCCGCAACGTAGACCGCCGAAGCTCCCGCTTTCAAGAGCGCGTACCGGTAGGCTGCCAGGTCGTGGAACCCTTCGTATGCGGCACGTTCGAACACATTCGTGATAAGCCAATCGTCCAGCATTCGCCCCGCTTGTATCGCTTCCACCGCGCCCTGCGTCGCCGAACCGTCGGCGAAGTCAGCTTGCGTCAGTGCCGCATACATTCGCCCGGTCTTCTCCACAGGCGCGACGGGAGGCACGATCAGCACTACCCACATCTCCGCCACATCCCGCAGGGGAGTCACTCTCTCCCCCCTTCCTTCCGCGAGTGCGGTACCTCCGTATGTGAAGAACGGCACGTCTGACCCAACCTCTGCGCCGATTGCCACCAGCTCTTCGTTCGCCAGCCCAAGCCCATGCAACCGGTTCATACACCTCAGCACCGCCGCCGCATCCGAACTCCCACCCCCCAATCCCGCCGCGACCGGTATTCGTTTCTCGATGCGAATTACCGCCGGCAACTCACGTCCCACACTCTCCGCCAGGATCCGCGCAGCTTTGAGCGCCAGATCGTCCTCAGTCGCCTCATGCTCGCCGCTCACCTCTAGACTCAGCTTGTCCGCCGCCCCCAAATACACCACATCGCAGAGGTCGATCGTCTGCATCACCGACCGGATCTCATGGTACCCGTCCCTCCGCTTCCCCTGCACCTCCAGCGTCCAGTTGATCTTCGCTGGCGCCATCGTCCGCACGGCTCGCCCCAGTTCACTACTCACTGTTCACTGTTCCCACGGTATGCAAAATACACGTCCCGCCAGTCGTCCAGAGTCAGGGTCGCCGGTCGCCGCTCCGGGTCGACCCCAGTTCGCGACAGGATCTCCCCCACCTCAGACGCCGGCGCCCGCAAACCTATGGCGAGCGAATTGCGAACGCGCTTCCGCGGCGCCGCGAAGCCTGCCCGAGCTAGGGCCAGGAACGCCTCGCGGTCGTCCACTTCGATCTCCGAGGTATCCAGCACGTCCAACCGCACAACCGCCGACCGCACCTTTGGCGGCGGCTTGAACGCGCGCGGCGGCAGATAGAAGAGGACCCGTGCGGAGGCAAGCGTCTGCATCTCGACGCTCAGGTAGCTCATCCGTCCCGGCTCCGCGGCGATACTGTCCGCCACTTCCGCCTGAAGTGTGACCAGCAGCCACCGCGGCCGCACCGTCGCCTGAAGAAACCGCCGGATGATCGCGGTCCCGATGTAGTACGGCAGATTGCCCACGACCACGTAGGGAAGACCGCCGCCGCCCGCGGTGAGCATCTCATCCGGTGGCGTCTCCAGCGCATCTCGTTGTACGACCACAACGCGCTCATTTCGCGCGAACCTGTCTCGCAGCCGGTCCGCTAGTCGTTCGTCGACCTCAACCGCGATCAGCCTGCGCGCGCGTTCCGCCAGTAGTTCCGTGAGCAGCCCGGTCCCCGCGCCGATCTCGATAACGGTGTCTTCATCCGTGAAGTCCGCCGCCCCCGCGATCCTCCTCAGCGCTGCTCGGTCGGTCAGCCAGTGCTGCCCCAGCGCCTTCCGCGCACGAACGCCCACGCTGAGATCATACTGAAAGCTGGCAGCCGAAAGCTAACAGCTGAATGCTACAAAATACAGATATCGACCCAGCGCGTGCGCCAGTCCTTCACATCGTCCAGGCCGTAACCTAGGTCAATGTGGTTACCGGCGATGCTGCCTCCCGTATCAGCGGCGATTCCATAGCCATAGCCCGGGATGTACATCCGCGTTCCCAACGGGATCACCCGCGGGTCAACCGCCACGATCCCCTTGTAGACTCCCGTACCCGTCGCCGTCGTGCCGCCGCCGCCGGCGCTTGCCGTCGTATACCATGTGGCATACAGGTGGAGCGTTCGAGGGCAGCTGAGGTCACCTGCTGGTGTCACGACCGCCCCGGCCACAACCGTCGCGGGCGCCGGCGCCGCCGGCTTAACGTAGGTCCCGATGGTCACGACTTCGTCCATCGGCGGCACCACCGTTTCATTTACGAGCTCCCGCCGCGTCTCCCGTCCGTTGACCTGCCGCACCCGGTACTCTCTGCGCACCGATCCGTTGGCGCCCCCCTGTGAGATTATTCTCTGTCCGCGTGCCAGTTCAGCGTCGTACTGCGTAACGCCCGCGTAACCGATCGACTCTTCAACTACTTCCGTGCCGTCGCGCACCGTCGTCACCCATATCGTCATCCCTGAACGGGTCTCCCTTTTGGGCCTGGGCGTCACGCGGTCCATCGGCTGCAATCCAACACCTGCTTGGACTAGCACGTCTTCGACACTCTGTCCCCGAGTGTTGATCCTCTGCTCAATCCCGCCCACGAATAGCCGGACACCGACGGCGTGGTGGACGTAGATGTGGGCGCCGGCGGCCAGCTCACTGTCTGGCGCTGGCGAAACGAAATCGCCTTCGCCGACGCGAACGCCTTGCCCGGCCAACGCCTGCCCGACAGTCAACTGCGTCGAGGAATGCGTTGTGCTGAAACCGTCCTCGTGCACCGTGAAGCGGACTGGGTTCTGACGGGTCATTTCGAGGGCCGCCTTCGTCCCCGGCGAAGGGAAGCCGCCGTTCGCCGCTAACCTTGCCGCGGCGGTCAGAAGCGTTTCGGGAAAAAGGCCGCTGCCCAATGGCGGCTCGATGCGCGCTGCCGAGAGCTCCCCGCTGCTTCCCTCCGGCTGCGCGCCGGCGAGTGCCGCCGTTACCCCGGCGGCCTGCAAACGTAGCTCCTCCGAGAGACCGTCGCCGGTCCTTGATATCGCTGCCGGCGACGAAGCACGCTGGGTTGCGTGCGTTCGTGCGATCGGGGTCGCTACAGCGATAAGGACCGACGCCGCTATGGCCACGGCGAGTGCAATGTGAAGGTGACTGTTCGAGGCGCTTCGCGCCCTCCCGGGGGTCCGCCCCACCTCTTGCGCCCCACTCTTTCCGGGGCGCATCGCATTCGTCCTCAGCAATACCTCGTCCAGTTTCGGCCCGTATCTTGCCCGGGCCAGTAGCATTGGTCGTGCACCCGCTGTCGATCCGGACCGCAGACTTACGCCCGGCCGCCAACTCCAACCCGGTGTACCTGCGGCGCCCGAAACTAACTACTTACCGCTGCTCCCTTCCGGGCCTGACGGGGTTCGCAGCGTCTCGCCGCGCAGGGCCAGGTTATCGACGCTGACATACCGAGAGCAGTCTCCGCGGACCCTGAACCTCGAGCGGGAATTCGACCCCGCTATAGCGGATTGCGGGTGCAGGGCACCGCTAGCTCCCCGTCTAGCACGACCGCAGGACATCCTATCACGGTTATGTTCGCCACTGTCAAGCTGCACATAAGTGCGCTGAAAACAGGATGTAGCATATTCAACAAATTGATATAAGCCTGTAGCCGCCGCCACTCAGCCGCCATCGCCCTACACCTCCTTACGTCACCTTCCCCGGTCATGCCCTTCGAATGTAGCAGCGCGCCTTCAAGCCTCCACCACCGAGCGATGACACAAGTGCTCCCGGCGAGCCCCCATTCCTCCAGGCTCCCGATCCCCCCTTCCCGCTCGTGGTGAGGCTCGCTCGAACCACGAGCGGAGCCACGACATCAGATCATCCGTTTATCCGTCCCGCGAATCCGTTGTGCAGCTCGCCCCTCCCTCAAACCGCATTCGCTTATTCGCTCCCCATTCGCTGACGATTCTTGCCGCCGCTTCCGGCCCTGCGTTAGACTACCCTCGCACCAACACCATGAACCCTCCCTCAGCCGCATGAAGGTCCGCAAGGCCGTTATCCTCGCCGCCGGCTTCGGCACACGCCTCCTCCCCGCCACCAAGTCCGTCCCCAAGGAGATGCTCCCTCTCCTTGATCGCCCCGTCATCCAGTACATCGTCGAAGAAGCCATCGCCGCCGGCCTTGACCAGATCATCATGGTCACCAGCGGCTCCAAGCGCGCCATCGAGGACTTCTTCGACCACGACTTTGAGCTCGAGAGCGTCCTCGAGGCGGCTGGCAAACAGGAACTCCTCGAAGCTGTCCGCAAGCCCGCCGAGGTCTCCATGGCGTTCGTCCGCCAGAAGGAGCGCCTCGGCAACGGCCACGCCGTCCTCATTACGCGCGACCTCGTCGGCGATGAGCCGTTCGCCATCTTCTTTCCGGACGACGTCATCTTCAACGACGCTCCCGCCATCGGCCAGCTCATGGACGTCTTCCACCGCTTTGGCCACACCGTCCTCGCGGTCCAGCAGGTGCCTCGCGAAGAGGTCGTCCAGTACGGCGTGATCGAGCCCCACGAGATCGAGCCTCGCTTGTATCAGGTCCGCCGTGTCGTCGAGAAGCCACCCGTTGAGGAAGCACCATCTAACCTCACCACGGTCGGCCGTTTCGTTGCCACTCCCGAGCTCTTCGACGTCCTGGCGGAAACACCTCCCGGCCGCGCCGGAGAGCTCTGGCTGATGGACGCCTTCGACCGCCTAATCGGCCGCCAGGACGTCTACGCCTGTGAGTACGAAGGCGTCCGCTTCGACTGCGGCCGCCCGCTCGGCCTCCTTCAGGCCTCGCTCCACGTCGCCCTTCAGCGCGAAAGCCTCGGTCCTGACCTCCGCGCCCATCTCCGCTCCCTTCGGCTGGAGTAACCCCGATGCGCACGCTCGTCATCGGCCTCCCCCTCCCGCACGTCAGCTTCGACAACTACTCCTTCCTCTCCGCCCCCGCCTTCAGCGAGTACGAGCGCCTGATCGTCGAGCCGGCGTCCGTCTCGAACACCGTCGAAGAAGTGATCTCCGCCGAAGGCGAGCACCGCGATTTCGCCGGCCACATCGTGCACAACGCGCCCAGCTCCGCTACCGCCTTCAGCCTTCAGGACCTGCTCCAGATGCGCCGCCGCGAGAGCGAGTGGTTCTTCCGCCGCGGTGGCGTTCTCGTCTGCTTCGCCCACCCGGACGTCGCTCACTCCGGCGTCGCCGGGGGCTGCGGCTGGCGGCGCTACTCCTGGCTACCGGCCCCACCGGGCTTCCGCTACGAAGAACACCTTCTGCCGGGCTTCGGCACCCCCGGCGCCCAGCTTGTCGAAGAGGACCATCCTTTCGCGCCCTACATCACGGACTTCGCACAACGCGTCGCGTACCGCGCCACGATCGATGATGACGCGCCTGACTTTGGCGACTACGGCCGCATCTTCGCGCACAGTCTCGGCGGTGCCCCGATCGCCGCCGAACTGAAGCTCGACACGGGCCGCATCATCCTCCTGCCGCCGCTTGTCGACCCCGCAAAGGATCGCACCACTGTTGCCCAGACGCTATCAACCTGCCTCAACGCCAACACGAAGAGCGATGACACCCCGTCCGGCTCAGCCTGAGGCCTGCCCGCCGTGGAGGATATCGGAGGAATGGGCGGAGCCGCCTAACAGCTAACAGCCAACAGCTAATTACTGTTTCGGCCGTTTCGGCGGCGTGTCCTCACCCTCGTCTTCGCGTCCCTCTCCCTCGCCCTCGCCTTCGAGCAGCTCCCGCAGGACCTCCTCGCCCCGGCGCCGGCGCCGCTCACCCGCCTCCCGCAGCAGATCGATGACGTCCGCCAGCCCCTCCAGCTCATTCGAAAGCTCAGGGTACGCCTCCAACTGATCCCGCAGGTCCGCCTTGCCGGTGATCACGTCCTCGAGATTCGCCGCCGGCTTCAGCAACGGGGGCTTCTGCGGCGCCGGCTCTTCGGACGGCCCGTCGTCGGGCAACGGCGCACCCTCGCTCGAGCGGATCGCCTGGATCGCAGTCTTTAGCCAGCGCTGGCTGTCGCTCGAAAGCGACGCGAGACGCACCACCAGCGAATCGTCAATGCCGGAAACCCGCCCCTCGTCGCCCATCGCCTCCTAATTTTACGTCAACGAACCCCCCTCCGCGCTACACTAATCGCGATAGCCCGCAAAATTTTCCGTTCATGCCGCCTTCACCCCAGCTTCATTCGCCCCATCTACTGTGGAATCAGGGACAGCAAAGAAGATTAAGGAGAACGATGATGACGACGATGACAGCGAACCGGCGGGCGGCGCACCCGCGTACTCACACTCGCTCCACTGCCAGGAACGAGCATCTGCAAGCCCTCCTCGAAGAGCTGCGCGCCTGGCTGATGCTCACCGGCTTCGCCGTTGCCTGCCTCATCGTCTTCGCCTTGGCCATCGAGGTCTAAGCCGGCCAACCGAGGTCGAGCCGCAGACAGATAACCCTCTTCGCAACCGCCTTCGCCTCCGCCGCGCGCTCCGCTCCCGCTCTACATTTCTGCCAAACAAACTCCCACAACGCCTGCCTCGTATTCCCGTCACCCCTCACCCGTCACCTTCCGTCATCCGACCTCCGACTTCTGACCCCTGACCCCTGAGCTCTTACCTCCTACTTCGCTCGTACCCCGTACTTCTTACCTCGTCCATCCCCTACTTCCCAATCCTCAGCAGCGACATGAACGCCCCTTGCCCCGCCATGCGGGCGAGCGCCTTGACCGGCGAACGGTCGCCTCATTACAATCTTGGCGCATCGGCGCAGATAACGGGGGAGCCATGAGTGACGAACTTACACCGGACAGCATCATGCAACTGGGCCTCGGGTTCTGGGGCTCCAAGGCTCTGTTGACCGCCGTCGAGCTCGACGTCTTTTCCGAGCTAGCCGCAAAGCCGCTGGACGCCGAGACGCTCAGGCAGCGGCTCGACATCCACCCGCGCAGCGCGCGAGACTTCTTCGATGCCCTCGTCGCCCTGGGCATGCTCACTCGACAGGGCGATCGCTACGCCAACACACCCGAGGCTGACGTCTTCCTCGACCGCGCCAAACCCTCCTACATCGGCGGCCTCCTCGAGATGGCCAACGCACGTCTGTATCACTTCTGGGGTTCCCTGACCGAAGGCCTGCGGACGGGCCAGCCGCAGAACGAGGTTAAGACAGGCGGCAATTTCTTCGGAGTCCTTTATCAGGACCCGGCCCGTCTCAAGCAGTTCATGCACGCCATGACTGGCATCAGCCTGGGCGCCGCCAAGGTGATGGCCCAGAAGTTTCCCTGGCAGAAGTATCGAACGTTCCTCGATATCGGCGCCGCCGAGGGAGGGCTGCCCGTCCAAATCGCCCTCGCCCATCCCCACCTCTCCGGCGGCGGCTTCGACCTGCCGGTTGTGCGGCCCATCTTCGACCAATACGTAGCGTCATTTGGCCTCAGCGGCCGCCTGCGCTTCTACCCCGGTGACTTCTTCGCCGATCCGCTGCCAAGCGCCGATGTGCTCGTCATGGGCCACATCCTCCACGACTGGAATCTCGAAGAGAAGCGCGCGCTCCTGACCAAAGCATATGAAGCCCTGCCCGCTGATGGAGCCTTGATCGTGTATGAAGCGATCATCGATGACGAGCGGCGGGGAAACGCCTTCGGCCTCCTCATGAGCCTCAACATGCTCATCGAAACTCCGGCTGGCTTCGATTACACCGGCGCGGACTGCTCCTCGTGGATGCGCGACGCGGGCTTCCGCCAAACCACTGTCGAGCACCTGGCCGGTCCCGACTCCATGGTGGTCGGCATAAAGTAGCCGCTCGCAGCCCGGCGCGCCTGCCCTCACCCCGTCCCCAGTCGCCTCTTACCTCGTACCTCCGTCCTCCCGCTTCTGCCTCCCGTCCATCTGCTTATCTGTTGCGCCGCAGGCAATCCGCTGACAGGCCATCTGCTCGTACCCCCCATTTTCTGCCAAACAAACTCCACTCATTCCTCCCCCTCTCCCGCACACGGGAGAGGGGGTCGGGGGGTGAGGGATCACTTCCCAATCCGCAACAGCGACATAAACGCCTCCTGCGGGATGTCCACGTTCCCTACCCGCTTCATCCGCTTCTTCCCCTCCTTCTGCTTCTCCAGCAGCTTCCGCTTGCGCG
>CAYZLC010000042.1:11337-11940 GCA_964479365.1 uncultured Dehalococcoidia bacterium | reverse complement strand
GATGCACCAGAGCGATGAACTGGCGGTGAGCCGTTTCTACGTCTTGGTGGAGGGAGCCGGAGGAAAAGGTAGATCGGCCACCTTCAAGGTGGTGGCCTTCGGCGACCCGGCTGAGCTGGCGCAGGCGGCGCTGACGGACGGTTCGCGCGTCGCCCTCACCGGCGGCGTGCGACAACACCAACGCCACCACAGAGAGACAGGATGGGAGATTCAAGCGACTAATATCATCCCCCTCGAAACGAAAGTCCTGGATGAGTCCGAAGAGCCGGAGGAAGAACCCCACGAGGAGATCGAAGAGGATGAGGTCGAGGAGGCCGCCTGAACCGTTCTCGGGAATAAAATTAACCACCGCCGCCGCCAGGGGCCTGGATGGTTGTCTATTGAAACCGCTGTGTCACCAGCGAGCTGTTCCTAGCTGTCCTCTTTCACGGTAGCATCTTCACTGGGCCTGTCAAGGAACGAGCGAAGCCGACCACCTGACCCTGTGGTGGCGGGCCAACTATGGCCCTCGCACATATATCGGTAACCGTCGAGCGAGTTCGACCTTCTCCGCAAGCAGTGGGAGAGCCAGGTCTTCGTCAAGCTCTACGTCTCGATGCGCAC
>CAYZLC010000042.1:10967-11327 GCA_964479365.1 uncultured Dehalococcoidia bacterium | reverse complement strand
CCGATGCATAGGCGGACAAACACACACGCCACTCTCCCTGGTACTCTTCGACATAGAGATCAATATGCGTGGTATTGCCTCCACGATATATCTCCCACGGATGCCCGCCACGACTCGCGCGGCGTGGTTCAGTCAGCCTGACTTCGTGTTGGCTCACGCTGAGCGAGATGTTACGCAAACGAACCTGCCGCCCATAGGCCTGTTGCACAGATAGCCCTGTAACTCATCGCAACCTTTGTCCCTCAGAAGTCTAGCTGCTCGCGTGTCTCGACTCCTTTGCGATGATGCTCGGTTTGAGGCGGCTTCGAGTGCTCTGCCTCCTTCAACCCCGAGATTTTACCGGTGGTTTCGCATGTGGAG
>CAYZLC010000042.1:0-10957 GCA_964479365.1 uncultured Dehalococcoidia bacterium | reverse complement strand
AACTATAATCTGTTAACATCCAGTAATAAGTCGCCGAGATCGTTTAGGTCGCGCTGAAGGGCGGAGTCCCACGCGGCGGCGGACCTTCGCTGATACTGTTAACCGATCCAGAGTGGACACGCTATAACGAATTTCTGTCGGGTTTCTATTTCGTTACTGTCAAGCCGGACGTTGTGTTGCTGGCTGCACGAAACGGACAGTTAGAGCGCTTAGTCGGGCACCGTGCGGCTGTGCCCCAAGGGAGGCGTGACGGCATGGCAGAAATAGACGCCGAAGAGCGGGAGTCTTATCACGACTGCGTGGTGTCGGTGCAGCGCACCTGGAAGCTGGGAAGTCGCGCGCGGAGCACCACGTGACGGCACAGGACTCGCAATTTATACCGCTCGCCGGCCGTGACAGCTGCCCTCCGGCCCGAATAGACCGTGTGGGCGAAGAGGAACTCGCTCGACTGTTGAAGGCCCGTTCCACAGCCGCCTGGGAGACCTTGTTCGAACGGCACTTCGACCGCGTCTATCGATATGCCCTTGGCCGCCTGTACTCCCAACAGTCAGCTGAAGACGTCGCCGCAGCGACCTTTGACCGGGCGCTGGCGACGATCGACGGCTACTCCTACCGCGGGCGGCCCGCACTCGCTTGGCTCTACGGCATCGCTCGTAACGTCGTGAAGGAAACGCGGCGCAGCGACATGCGCCAGCGGGCGACGGGATTCGTTGAAAGCTTGCTCGACCGCGATAACGGCTATCGACCGTCTGATACGCTCCTGCCCCTGCAGGTCGACGGTACAGACGCGCTCGTTTCACGAATGGACCTGGAGCACGCGATGCGACGTCTTACCCAGACGCAGCGCGAGGTGGTGCTCCTGCGGTACTTTGCCGGTCTTTCAGCGGCCGAGACGGGCCAGGTGATCAGCCGCCCCGAGACGGCAGTCTACGCGCTCCAGGCCCGTGCGCTGGCGGCACTGCGGCGGCAACTCACCTGAGAAAATCGCAGAACTCGACCCAGTGCCCGTCTGATTTGCCTCTTTCGCGGTCATAAGACATACGACTGTACAGAAGGAGACCCCTGCCATTGGACGCCCACCGCCGTGAGGTCTTGATCGCTTGCCTTCGTCGAGTCGACTGCGGAGAGCCCGTCGATTCGGTTATCCGCGACTACCCTGAAGAGGCCAACTGGTTGCGGGAGCATCTGATCGTCTCCGGCGCGCTCCAGATGGCCGATAGACCTTCAGCCGAAAAAAAGAGCCGGGCGCGCGAGTCGCTTCTGTACGCCGTGGCCCATTCGGATCCGCCTGCGCCTGTTGCCACCCGCCCGCGATTCGGCTTCGCCATGGCGCAGGCCGCCCTGATAATCGTCGGCTGTCTCGGCCTGACAGCCGGCGTGGCTGCCGCGTCCGGTGTGAATCTACGCTCAGTTGCGGGAGATGTGGTTGACACGCTAGTCGAGCCGCTGCCACTATCAGCCGGAACTCTACAAGACTCGGTTGGACTTGAGCCGGAAGAGAGAGGGACTGACGACGACTCCTCCGATGGCAACGGCCACCCCATTAGCCAATCAGGTGCCGGCAGCGTCGAGGATGACGCCTTCGCCGATTCGGACTCTTCTGACGTCGGCGGTCCCAATAACACGAGCCGTTCGGTGCCCGTCGGTCCTCTCAGCCAGACGAATCCACTTAGCAACAACGCACCGGACAGCAGCCCGCCCGCGACGGGCATCGACGGCAACCCACCGGCCAGTGGCCCGCCGGGCGGCCAGGACCACGCAGGGCAACACGGCACTCAGCCGGGCGAGACCGACCCGCCCGGTCAGAACCCAGGCCCTAACGGCCAGCCGGGTAGCAACGGACACAACGGTCCCAACAGCCCAGGCAACCAGGGAGACAGCAATCAGCAGGGCCAGATCGACTCGAATGGCAACGGGTCGAACAGCGATCAGCCAAACGGCTCTAATGGGGCCGCGTCGAATAGCCCGAACCGCGGGGGGGCAAACGACCAGCACAGCGGCGGAGCGACTGGGTCGAACCAGAGCGATGGCGGCCCAGCCGGTAAAGGCGGGTCGAAGTAGTGGCGCAGCTTGCGGTTGTCGGCGCTGGTTACGTCGGCCTGGTCACGGCAGCCTGTCTCACCGAGATCGGTCACCAGCTGACCTGCATTGAAGTAGACAAGGCGAAGCTCCACCGGCTGAGGGGCGGCAAGCTTCCCATCCATGAACCCGGCCTCTCCGAGGTCGTATCGAAACACACGCTGCACGGCCGCCTGCGGTTTACCGACGAATACGCCCAGGTCGCCGGCGCCGAGTTCGTCTTCATCGCGGTGCCCACGCCCTCGAGGAAGGACGGCGCCGCCGACACCAGCCACGTGTTGCAGGCGGTCAACTCGCTGATACCGCACGCCAGGCCGGGGGTTGTAATCGTGATCAAAAGCACGGTGCCGGTCGGCACGGGGGACCAGATCGCGGGGCTACCGCTGGTGCTGGAGGCGCGGCTCGAGGTCGTGTCGAACCCCGAGTTCTTGCGACAGGGAACAGCCGTACACGACTTCCTGAAACCAGACCGCGTGGTCATCGGCGCTTCTTCGCGCCTGGCGGCTGCCCGAGTTGCTCGCCTCTACGCGTCACTCGAGGTCCCAATCGTCGCCGTGGACAGGCGCTCGGCAGAACTCGCGAAGTATACCGCGAACGCCTTGCTCGCCACCCGCATCTCGTTCATGAACGAGATCTCTCACATCGCGTCGGCGGTCCACGCCGACGTGAACGAAGTCGCGCGGATAGTCGGAATGGACCGCCGGATCGGCCCAGCGTTTCTCAGAGTGGGTCTCGGCTGGGGTGGATCGTGCTTCCCGAAGGATCTGCTCGCCCTCAGTTCGGTCGCTACCACCAACGGCTGCCACACTCCGATCCTACAGGCCGTGTACGACGTCAACGAGCTGCAGCGCGAACACGCGGCCGAATTGCTGCTTGGCGCGGTGCAGGCTATCCAGAACCCCGTCGTCGGACTCCTTGGCCTCGCGTTCAAGCCGAATACCGATGACGTCCGCGGTTCTCCGGCCCTTGACATCGCGCAGCGACTTCTCAAGGAAGGCGTTACGGTACGCGCGCACGACCCCTTCGCCCTCGTCAACGCCAGCCACGTATTGCCCGGCCTTGACTGTCGGACTGACCCTTATGCGGCGCTCGACGGGGCGGATGCCCTCCTCCTCGCCACCGAATGGGAAGAATATGGAACGCTCGACTGGGTCTTGGTCAGGGAAACGATGCGCGGGAAGACGGTACTCGATGGGCGGAATGCGCTGGACGGGGTGCTCCTTGCCGAGCTGGGGTTCCGCTATTTGTCATTCGGCCGGGGGCAAAATAACGGGAACGATATGGTGCCTGATGAGCACGCGATCGGTATACTTCCTGTCATCAAGGAAGCGGGCGTGTAAATGGCGATCAAAGTGTCATCGCTCCGTCGCGACCGCAGTGCCGGCCGGGCAACGAGGGTGGAGGCGCGCGGCAAGTTCCTCTTCGTGAACGGGAAGAAGCTGTACCTTCGCGGCGTCACGTACGGGACCTTTCGCCCACAGGCCAACGGGACAATGTTTCCGTCGCCTGAAGTTGTCGAGGCGGACTTCCGGGGCATGGTGGAGGCACACGTCAACGCCATCCGCACGTATACGGTTCCTCCCGCCTGGCTCCTGGACCTCGCCGCTTCGTTCGGGCTGTACGTACTTGTGGGCATTCCCTGGGAGCAGCACATCACGTTTCTGGACAAGCGAAAGACCCGCAACGGGATCGAGCGCACCGTCCGGGATGCCGTGCGTAGCTGCGCCGCTCATCCCGCTGTTCTTGCCTACCTGGTCGGCAACGAGATTCCCGCGCCGATCGTGCGCTGGTATGGCCGGCGCCGGATCGAAGCATGGCTCAGGCGTCTCTACAGTGTCGCCAAGCGCGAGGACCCTGCTGCGCTCGTGACCTACGTCAACTATCCGACCACCGAATACCTCAATCTGTCCTTTCTGGACTTCGTCTGCTTCAACGTTTATCTGGAGACGCGCGAACAACTGCAGGCTTATCTCGCTCGCCTGCAGAACCTCGCCGCTGAGAAGCCGCTCGTGATGACGGAGATTGGGCTTGACAGCCGGCGCAACGGGCTGGAGCGGCAGGCCGAAGTGCTGGAGTGGCAGATCCGCGAGGTCTTCGCGGAGGGGGGTGCGGGCGCGTTCATCTTCGCCTGGACTGATGAGTGGCACCGGGGCGGTTACGACATCGAGGACTGGGACTTCGGCCTGATGGACAGAGACCGTAAACCAAAACCGGCCCTCGCCGCCGTCGCCGGCGCCTTCGCCGAGGTCCCGTTCTCGGCAACCCAAAGGTGGCCCCGCATGTCGGTTGTCGTCTGCAGCTTCAACGGCGCGCGGACTATCGGCGACACGTTCGAGGCTCTGCAGCGTGTCGCATACCCGGACTTTGAGGTGATCCTTGTCGACGACGGGTCGAAGGACGCCACGGCCGCCATTGGCCGCCAGTTCGGCGCCCGCGTGATTTGTACGGAGAATCGCGGGCTGAGCAACGCCCGCAACACCGGCTACGAGGCGGCGACAGGCGAGATTGTCGCCTACATCGACGACGACGCCTACCCGGATCCTCATTGGCTCTATTACCTCGCCCATCGCTTCACCCGGGCCGACTGGGCCGGGGTCGGCGGGCCGAACCTGGCGCCCAGCGGCGATGGGATGATCGCGGAGTGCGTCGCCAACTCACCGGGTGGCCCAGTACACGTCCTGCTCTCCGACATCGAAGCAGAGCATATCCCCGGCTGCAACATGGCCTTCCGAAAACCTGCCCTGGAGGGCATCCGGGGGTTTGATCCGCGTTTTCGGACCGCAGGAGACGATGTGGATATCTGCTGGCGGCTGATGGAGCGGGAAGGCCGCATCGGCTTCCACGCCGGTGCCGTGGTCTGGCACCACCGCCGGAACTCGGTGAGAACCTACTGGAAACAGCAGCGCGGGTACGGCAGGGCGGAAGCGCTCCTCGAGCGCAAGTGGCCTGAGAAGTACAACGCGGCGGGACACCTCTCGTGGACCGGACGCCTCTATGCCCGGGGTCAGACGACGGCGCTGAGCCAAGCGGCCGGCCGCATCTACCAGGGACACGCGGGCACCGCCCTCTTTCAGTCCGTTTACCAGTCGGCGCCGGGCCTGCTGGCGTCGCTGCCGCTCATGCCCGAATGGCACCTGGCGGTCCTGGCGCTGGCAGCCATAACTGCGCTCGGCGTGATCTGGATGCCCCTCTTCGTCGCGGCGCCACTGCTCGCGATCGCTCTAGCAGCGCCATTAGTGCAAGCGGCGATGAGCGCGGCTCGCGCGCCCTTCCCCGAAAGGCGGGGAGTTAGTGCGTTTCGCCAGCGTCTTCTGACGGGGGTACTCCACTTCATCCAGCCGCTCGCCCGCCTCTACGGGCGCATCGAGTATGGCTTGACGCCATGGAGGCGCAGGGGTCGTGGCCTGGCGTTGCCAGTCCCGCTCGCCCGAAGCGCCTGGCGCGAAGAGTGGGAGTCGCTAGAAGCGCGGACACAGACGCTTGCTAGCTCGCTCAAGCGCCAGCAGGCGGCCTGGAGCCCCGGGGGTGACTTCGACGCCTGGGACTTCGAGGTGCGCGGCGGGCTGCTCTCATCGTCGCGCCTGCTATCGACGGTCGAAGAGCATGGTGGGGGCCGGCAGATGGTGCTCTTCCGCGCCTGGCCGCGGCTTTCGGCCTTCGCCCTCGCCGCGATCGGCGCGCTCGGCGCTCTGGCACTAGCCGCGGGTATCGCCGGGGCCTGGCCTGCGGCAGGAGTGCTCGCGTTGATCGCCGGGGTAACCGCGGTACGCGCGATCTGGGAAGCGGTGTTGGCGATGGGAGCCGTTAGCTCGGCTATCGCCGAATACCGAGAGGCGGCGAAATGAGGCTGATCCCCCGTGGCGGCGACATCGGGCTGTTGGTCCGTGTGATGCTCCTCGCGCGGGCATACTGGCCGCTCATTTTCGTCTTTTTCCTCGTCAGCATGCTGGCCACGCCCCTGGCGCTGCTCTCCCCCATTCCTCTGGTGATCGTCGCCGACGCTCTCGTAGGCAGCGAGGCGATCCCCGGCTTCCTCTCACCACTCGTACCCGACGCACTAGAGTCCTCCGAGACACGGCTGATCTCGCTCGCCGCACTGTTATTCGTATTGGTCGCCTTCCTGCGCCAGACGCAAGAACTTGCTCGTACGCTTCTTTACACCTACATCGGCGAGCGCCTGACTTTGAAGTTCCGGTCGAAACTCTTCGCCCAAGTCCAGCGTATGTCGCTCGCCTATCACGACACCCAGGGGACGGCCGACTCGATATACCGAATCCAGTATGACGCCACCTCGATCCAGAGCCTTGCGATCGACGGCGTGATCCCGTTTCTGTCCTCGTCGTTCACGCTCGCAGCGATGCTCTATGTGATCTTGGCCATCGACTGGCAGCTCGCGATCGCCGCCCTGGCCGCCACCCCGGTGATGCTCGTCCTCACACGGGCCTACCAGACGAGGCTGCGTCAGCGCGCCCGGAGTGTGAAGCGCCTTGAAAGCTCCGCGATGGGGGTCATCCAGGAGGTCCTGGGGTCGCTGCGCGTCGTCAAGGCCTTTGGGCAAGAGGAGCGCGAGCACGAGCGCTTCTACGGGCGCGCGGTGGACGGCGTCGAGTCGCGCGTCGGCCTGTCGGCGATGGAAGGATTCTTCGGTCTGCTGATCGGCGTGACAACGGCAGGCGTCAGCGCGATCGTGCTTTACATCGGTGCCCGGCACGTGCGCTCCGGGGTGCTGACGCTCGGTGAACTGCTGCTCGTGATGGGCTACCTCTCCCAGCTCTACGATCCGTTGAAAAACGCCAGTAAACGGATCGGTAAAATGCAGTCTTCGCTGGCAAGTGCCGAGCGAGCGTTTCACTTGTTGGACCAGGCGCCGGACGTCGTCGAGCGGCCGGACCCGTCGCCGCTCGAGCGCGCCACGGGGAAGATCAGGTTCTGTGACGTCTCGTTCGGCTACAACGCGGACGCACGGGTGCTAAGTAACGTCTCGTTCAAGCTGCGGCCCCGACAGCGGCTCGGCGTGTACGGAGTGACCGGCGCCGGCAAAACTACACTGATCAGTCTGCTGACCCGTCTTTACGACCCCAGCGAAGGCGAGATCCTGCTGGACGACATCGATATCCGCGACTACAAGGTGGCTGACCTGCGGAACCAATTCGCTGTCGTTCTCCAGGAGCCCGTCCTGTTCTCGACGACGATCGCCGAGAACATCGCTTATGCCCGGCCGGGGGCAACGATTGAAGAGGTGGTGGAAGCCGCCATAGCGGCCAATGCTCACGACTTCATCGAGTCACTCCCAGATGCCTACGACACGATCGTCGGTGAGCGCGGCATGCGCCTCTCCGGCGGCGAACGCCAGCGCGTGGCTCTCGCCCGGGCGTTCCTCAAGGACGCCCCTATCCTCGTGCTCGACGAACCGACCAGCTCGGTGGATCACCGGACAGAGGCGGCGATCATCGCCTCGATGGAGCGCCTGATGGCGGGCCGGACGACAATCATGATCGCCCACCGCTTGACGACGCTCGACGAATGTGATCGCTGGCTGGAGCTGCTTCCCGGCGGCAAAACGAGAGTCACAAGCGACCCGCCGTCCGGCGCCTGGCGCCACGCTGAGGAGCCGGCAGCGACACCTCGATCCAGTCAGTCACACGTTGGAGTGAAGGCGGATGCCTGACCGCCACGCGGGACTTTACCAGCTCGAGGTAGCTCAGCACCCTGCAGCAAGAGCCTGGGCCCAGATTAGCGTGGGCCTGTCCAACCTTCGGGCTGTCGTCCCGATTGAACGACGCCAGGTTAGCTTGCGCAAGTCCTCAGTGTACCGGCTGGAAGGCGTGGGAGAGAGCGGCGCCGCCGTCATAGCCAAAAAGTGCCCGCGGCAATACGGGCTGCTAGAGCGTAAGATCTACGAGCTTGTCCTTCCGAACCTGTCAGTGTCTTACCCGCGCTTTCTTGGCATGGCCGGCGACGATGACGAGATATCGTGCTGGCTGTTCATAGAGGATGCTGGTAACGAGGCGTACTCGCCTCTTCACTCCACGCACCGGACCATGGCCGGTCGCTGGCTTGGCGCCCTGCATGCGTCGACGACATCGCTGCCGCCTGATGTCCCCCTACCGGACCGTGGTCCCGGGCACTATCTACGGCACCTGCGGTCGGCACGGGATACCATCCGCGAGAACCTCAATAACCCGGCCCTCGATCGGGAGCAGCGGCGCCAACTCCGGCGGATCATCTCGAAGTGCGAATTCGTGGAACACGAATGGCGGCGCATCGAGCAATTCTGCCGGGGGATGCCAGAAACTCTGGTACACGGCGACTTCGTGGGAAAGAACGTGCGGGTGAGAAGCGGTTCTACGGGGATCGAGATTCTGCCGTTCGATTGGGAGCACGCGGGCCGCGGCATCCCGGCGGTCGATTTAGCACAGGCGGCATTCTCGTCAACGACTTTCCTCGCGAATCCTGACCTCGATGCCTATTGGGCGACCGTCCAATGGACCAAGCTCGGATTTGAGGCCGTCCAACGTCTGGCCGTCTACGGGACGGTATTCCGCTGCCTCGCTGCCCTTCACTGGGAGTCCCTGAGGCTCGCCTATGAGTCGGTCGAGTGGCCGGTGAAGAACATGACCCTGTATGAGGCGGAGCTAGCGAAGGCCGTGCAGGCGGCCGGCTGGAGGAAATGATGGCGGATGTCGTGGCCGGTGGCGCGGGCTTCATCGGCTCGCACCTCTGCGAACGGTTGCTGAACATGGACCGGGAGGTCATCTGTCTTGATAACCTGGTGACTGGACGTGCCTCAAATATCGAAACGCTGATCGGGCACCCCCGATTTACCTTCGTGCATCACGATGTGACCGAGGAGCCACCGTCGCTACCCCAGGTAATGCGCATTTTCCACCTCGCGAGCCCTGCGAGCCCGGTAGCCTATCAGCGCCACCCCATTCAGACCCTTATGGCGAACAGCCTGGGCACTCTTCGGCTTCTGGAGCTCGCCGCCAGGACAGGTGCCCGCTTCCTGTATGCCAGCACCTCTGAGGTTTATGGCGACCCGCTCGAGCACCCGCAACGCGAAACGTACCGGGGAAACGTGAGCAGCATCGGCCCGCGCTCGATGTACGACGAAGCCAAGCGTTTCGGGGAGGCGATGACGATGGCCTACCAAAATAGCCACTCAGTTGACGTGCGGATCGCGCGCATCTTCAACACTTACGGCCCGCGCTCCAACCCCACAGATGGGCGGATGGTGCCGAACTTCCTCGTCCAGGCGCTGGCTGAACGACCGATGACCGTCTATGGCGACGGCAAACAGACACGCTCACTGTGCTTCGTCTCAGATCTGGTCGAAGGGCTGGTGCGACTCATGGAGAGCGACGACGCTTCCGGTGAGGTCATCAACCTCGGTAACCCGGCCGAGCACACTATCTTAGAGTACGCGCAGATGATCCGGGAATTAACGGGGTCGAGCTCACAGGTAGTCTTCACCTCCTATGCCGTCGGCGATGACCCGCAGCGGCGCCGTCCCGACATCACGAAGGCGCGTGAAATGCTCGCCTGGGAGCCGTCCATTGGTCTTGGGGACGGCCTGTCGCGGACCATCGCGTACTTCCGCTCGGAAATCACGGTGCAAGAGGCGACGGCATGAGGGTCCTGGTCACGGGCGGCGCGGGATTCCTCGGCAGTCACCTCGTCGATGCCTTGGTCGCGGTGGGCGACGAGGTTGTGGTCCTCGACAACCTGCATCGCGGATCGCTGGGGAACATTGACACACACCTGAGCGCAGGAGCTGTGAGGTTCATCGACGCCGATATCCGGGACTACGCAGCTGTCCTCGACGCGGCCGCCGGCACGGAGGTCGTGTACCACCTCGCGGCGCAGTCAAACGTCATCGGGGCGATTAAGGACGCCGACTATTCGTTCACCACGAACGTTGCCGGCACCTACAATGTCCTCAAGGCGGCCGCTTCCGCCACCGTGCGCCGGCTCGTGTTTTCCTCATCCCGCGAGGTCTACGGCGAACCCAAGTCGCTACCCGTACCTGAGACTGCCCCGCTCACCGCCAAGAACCCCTACGGCGCGAGCAAGGTCGCCGGCGAGGCCTATTGCGAGATATGGGGGAGCACGGCGGGCCTGGAATGCCAGATCCTCCGCTTCGCCAACGTCTACGGGCCACGCGACCGCGACCGGGTCATCCCAATCTGGATAGAACGGGCACGCCGCGGTGAGCCGCTGGAGTTGTATGGAGGCGAGCAGATTATCGATTTCGTCTGGGTTGGCAAGGCGGTCGAAGCCCTCCTCGCGGCCACCCACTCCGGGCTGACTCGGCCGATCAATGTGGGCAGCGGTATAGGCGTTACCCTACCCCAGCTGGCTCTCCGCGTACTGGAAGACACTGGCAGCCCTTCCAGGCTAGAGGTTCTCCCCGCCCGCACCGGCGAAGTCGTCCGCTTCGTGGCCGATGTCGGACAGATGCATCGCGTTCTCGGTGTAACCCCGGACCTCGACCCTCTTGCTCACCTCAGCGCTTGCCTCGGGGAACACATGCTTCCCGCTAGCTAACGCACGTTGCTCGGCAGACCTTATGCCGTAGCTGAGGGTTTCAACCCTCAGGAAGCCTCGTCACCAACCGTCCCTAAAGCTTGATCTCGATGTCCACGCCCGACGGCAGCTGCCGCATCAGCATCAGCGCGTCCACCGTCTTCGACGTCGGCTCTCGCTTGCCGCTCATCCTGCCCTGCGGCCCGTCTGGGAGGCCTGCCCGCCGTGGAGGGCCTGCCCGCCGTAGGCGGGAGCCCGCAGCGCCTGCCCGCCTCTCCGTGGGAAGCGTAGGGCGTCTCGAAGGACCGCTTGTGCGGGAGCAGTCCGGATCTCGAACTGCTCCCGCGAGTCC
>CAYZLC010000041.1:0-11966 GCA_964479365.1 uncultured Dehalococcoidia bacterium | reverse complement strand
CTGGTCGCCCGAAGGAGGCAGGTATGCATGACAAGATAGCCCGCGCAGACGCCCCGAAGACGACGGGCCGCGTCATTCACTGGGCGCGTTTCTACGACCTGTTCGGCAGGCTCGTCTGGTTTGACAAGCCCATCCGGGAACGGTTGGTGGCATTGGCGTCGCCGGCGGCGGGCGAGAGCGTGCTCGACGTAGGCTGCGGGACCGGTACGCTCGCCATTGCTATGAGATCGAAGGTGGGAGAGGGCGAGGTGCACGGCATCGACGCCTCGCCGGAGATGATCGAGGTCGCGCGGGAGAAGGCGGCGAAGGCGGGCTCCGACGTCGATTTACAGGTTGCGCTGATCGAGGAGATCCCATTCCCGGCCGCTTTCTTCGACCTCGTGACGAGCAGCCTCATGCTGCACCATTTGCCGGACGAACTGAAGCGCCAAGGGTTCGCCGAGATACGGCGGGTGCTTAAGCCCGGCGGACGCTTTCTGGCGATGGACTTTGCCGCGCACAGCCATTCCTTTCTCGGGCACGTGCTCTCGGTCTTCGGTCATGCACGCGGCGAGAGCATGGCCGACAAGTTGACGCCGATGCTGAAAGAGGCGGACTTCGACGACGTTGAAGCCGTCCCGACACGCCACAAGAACTTCGCCTTCATCCGGGCGCGCTGAGATGGCCGCGAGCGAACCCCTACCATCCGAGATCGTCGCCACGGCCAACGAAAAGAGCCGCCGCCTTCGAGAACTCGTGTTGGCGCCCGAGATTCTGGTGATGCCCGGCGCCTGGGACGCCCTCAGCGCGATCCTCTTCGCGCATCTCGGGTTCCCGGCCATCCAGGGCAGCAGCTCCGCCATAGCTGCCGCCCTTGGCTATCCCGACGGTGAAGTCATCGGACGCGAGCGAACGGTGGATGTCACACGCCAGATCGTGTCCGCCGTCTCCGTCCCAGTCAACGCCGACGCCGAACGCGGCTATGGCGGGCCGGCCGAGGTAGGTGTAACCGTGCGCTCGCTCGTGGAAGCGGGCGCGGCAGGCATGAACCTGGAGGACAGTCTGCCGGCGGAAGGCGGGCGCGGCCTGGCATCGATCCCCGACCAACTGCAGAAGCTCGCCGCCGTCATGGAGGCGAAGCGCGCTCTCGTCAGCGAGTTCTTTCTCAACGCGCGTGTTGACGCCCTCGCTGTTATGGCGGACGACCCGAAGGCGGCGCTCGAGGAGGCGATCAAGCGCGGCAACGCCTACGCGGAAGCCGGCGCCGACTGCATCTTCTTCCTCGGCGGCGCCGACGGCGAGACCATCTCCCGGCTCGTAAAGGAGGATCGCGCGCCGGTCAGTGTCTTCGCTGTCCCTCAGACGCCATCCGTGCCTGAGCTACAGGAGCTCGGCGTCGCGCGCGTCAGCTACGGCTCCGCCTTCCTGCGCGTCGCCCTCGCCGCGCTCAAGCACTTCTCGGAGGAGGTCCGCGACGCCGGTACTCACACGGCGATGGCGGAAGCGATGCCGAGCCGCGACTTGCAGGCGATGCTGCGCGGACGCTAATATGAATCGTTGCTGAACGGGGGGTAGGTCACGGCGAACGCCAGCGACATATCCTCGATGACACCCTCTCGGTTTACCTTCAGCAGGCCGACACTCGCTGTCACGTCCGGCCGCATGAACCCTGTGAACAGCGGCGACAGCGTGTTCGCAGTCAGCTCGACGTCCGGCTCCGCATCCGTGCGTTCGGCCGTCATGCGGCCCTCGGCCGCCTCGACCCGCCAGACGCCGTCGTTCCACGGTGCGGCCGAATCCGCGATGCGCATGGTGAAGGAGATAGGGCGGCCGCCGCAGTAGGGGCGCATGCCCAAAGCGCGCTCAACGTCCACGATGCGCACCATCGCCCCCTCCGCTCGCATGACCTGCACCTTCCAGGGGTCTTCGCAGAGATCGGCAAACGGGTCGTCGATCGGGCGCTCGAGGGAGACGCGGACAGCGAGGTCGTGGGCCAGAAGGTGCTCGATGAGGCCCAGGTAGGCGTCGCCAGAGAGCGAGACGAAGTCGCGCACCCAGATATCGTGCGGCGGCCAGCGGCCATCCTTGGGAAGGGCATTCGGGTAATACGAGATGTAGCCCTCGTCCGCCCCGCTTGCGCTCACCCACACAAAGGAGTCATTGTCGACACGGTTGCCGGACTCGTCTTCGCGGCGGAGGACGGCCTCACGCCACCAGGGCTCGACGCGGTGCAGCGGCCCGTTGCGGGGCTGCGCGTATGCCCTGTATATCGCGTCCAGCCGCTGCCAGTCATCAGGTCTGACGGCCTCGAGACGCCCTGACGCGCCCTTGACGCGGAGTCTGACGTCCTTCGGCCGAAACTCGTAGCGCTTTCTCCCTTCGGCGCGTTCCCAACCGTAGCGGGCATATAGGGCATCGTGCGGCGTGTGCAATCCGGAGAGAGCCTGTCCATGATCGCGCATCCGCTCTAGCGCCAGCCGCAGCAGTTTGCCGACATGGCCCTGCCGCCGGTAGCCCGCCAGGCAAGCGACGGGTCCGACGGCCCCGAAACCTGTTGATCCGCCGTTGATCCTGCGCGCCATCGGGATCGTCCGCGTATCCGCGACGAGCCGGCCGTCGACGAAGGCGCCTACGGTCCACTGTGGCGGGAAGAACTGCCGCATCTGCTCCAACCGCTCGGGTGTCGGGTGCCCGTAGAACGCCAGCGACTCGACCTCAACAGCCTGTTCGAGGTCGTCGTTGGTTAGAGGGCGGTACTCGACACCCATGGTTGACGTCCCATTGTGGGCGTGATGATTGTCGCTGGCTCGACGTGGACTGTCAAAGTAAGGAAAGATGAAGTAGGAAGGGGGAAGGAGGATGGAGGATGAAGGAGGCGGGAGGGAGCAAGTACAATACCTGCGTGATCCGACGCACCGCAGCCATCGCCGCCGCCAAGGCCGCTGCCACGCTTTCGCGCCGCTTCCGGCTAGGGGGAGGCACTGCTTTGCCAGGGCTCGTAGCCGAGCGAATTGACCCTCATCTCGTCGCCGAGCTCGCGGCGGAGCTGGGGCAGGGCTGCATGCTCGTTACGGGCACCAATGGGAAGACGACGACGGCGCGTTTCATCAGGAGCATCGCCAGAGCAGCCGGGCTGCGCGTGGTGGCCAACCGCGCCGGGTCAAACATGATGCGGGGGATCGGCTCGGCGCTCGTCGAGGCTGTGGACTGGTCGGGCGAGCTGAGTTCAGCTGATAAGCGGCTCGGCATCTTCGAAATAGACGAGGCGACACTGCCGCATGCTGCGCGCGCCGTGCACCCGCGGGCCGTTCTCTTCACCAACCTGTTCCGGGACCAACTCGATCGCTACGGGGAGGTCGAACATGTGGCGCAGGTTTGGCGTGCAGCCGTCCGTGAGCTGCCGGACGGCGTCGCGGTCGTTCTGAATGTGGACGATCCGTCGGTCGCATCGCTGGCAGAGGTCGCGAGGGGGCCCGTCATCGCGTACGGGATCAAGGACACGTCGAGTGGCGCCGGTGACCTTGAACACGCGGCCGATGCGCGCTGGTGCGCGTCCTGCGGGGCCGAGCTGGCGTACAGCGCCGTCTGCTACGGGCACCTGGGTCACTGGCGCTGTCCGCAGTGCGGGAAGTCGCGTCCGGAGCCCGACATCACCTGCGGCCGGGTCGACGACGAGGACGGTGCGCTCCGATTGATCCTCTGGTTGAGAGAGGGCGAGGTGAAGGCGCGACTGCCGCTTTCCGGGCTTTACAACGCTTACAACGCACTCGCGGCGGCCGCCGCCGCGCAAGCGCTGGGTCTCGACGAGAGCGTGATCGAGCGCGGGCTCAACTCCTTTACGGCGGCGTTCGGCCGCCAGGAGCGGATGCGCGTGGCGGGGCGAGAGGTGCAGGTAATCCTCGCCAAGAACCCGGCCGGTCTGAACCAGGTCCTGCGTACGATCACCACCGGAGAGTCACAGGCTGACTTAGTATTCTTCCTGAACGACAACATCGCGGACGGACGTGATGTTTCGTGGATCTGGGACGTAGACTTCGAGGTACTCGCCGGCAAAACTCGGTCAGTCACGGTGTCCGGCATCCGGGCCTGGGACATGGCGCTGCGGCTTAAGTACGCCGGGCTTTATCGAGACGGCGTCTCGCCGCAAGTAGAGCCAAACGCCGCTGCGGCGCTGAAGCAGGCGCTCGCAGCAACCCCGGAGAGCGGCACGCTGTACGTCATCCCGACGTACACGGCGATGCTCCAGGTGCGCGATCTACTGGCCCGGTGGGCCGGAAGAGGCGCCTTCTGGGAGGCCGAATGAAGCGCCTGAAGCTGCGGGTCGCCCATCTGTACCCGAAGCTAATGAATATCTACGGCGACCGCGGCAACATCCTGTGCCTCCAGCGTCGCTGCGAGGACCGGCGCATCGACTTTCAGGTCGACGCACTCGAGCTTGGCGATAAGTTGGCGCCGAAGAACCACGATCTCATTTTCGTCGGTGGCGCGCAGGACAGGGAGCAACGGAGAGTCGCCGTCGACCTGGCGAAGGTCAAGGGCAAGCCGTTGAAGGAGGCGGTGAAGCGCGGCGCCACCGTGCTCGCCGTCTGTGGCGGCTATCAGCTGATGGGCCGTTTCTACCGCACCGCGGAGGGAGAAGAGTTGCCGGGAGCGGGCATTCTGGATTTGCACACGGTTCACCCCGGACCAGACGTAGAGCGGTTCATCGGGAATGTGGTCGTGGAGTGGAACGGGACGACTCTCGTCGGGTTCGAGAACCACGGCGGCCGAACCTATCTGGGTAAGGAGGCGACACCGCTTGGGCGCGTCGTCGCGGGCTTCGGCAACAACGGCGATGACGGCGGCGAAGGCGCACGCTACCGCAACGTCTTCGGTACCTACCTGCACGGCTCGCTGCTCCCGAAGAACCCGAAATTCGCCGACCACGTAATAGAGACGGCGTTAGGACGAACGCACCGCGACCTTCGGCTGAGCGAAATCGACGATGCGATCGAGGAGGCTGCGCACGCGGCGGCGGTGCGGCTGGCGACGCGCCGAAGTATCATCGGTTAGGAGGCGGGCCAATGACGGAGATTATCCTCGAAGCTCCTGACATCTCGTGCGAGCACTGCATCATGAGCATCGAGAAGGCGCTTGCGAAGCTGCCCGGTGTTCGGTTTCTCGCTGGCGATCCGGAGGAGAAGCGGGTCACAGTCGAGTACGATCCGGCTCTCGTTGGGCTGGCCACCATCGAAGGCGCGATGGAGGAGGAAGGCTATCCCGTCAAGAGATAACGGGATCCGGCCAACTCGCTCGCTACTGGCGGCGGCGCTGGCCGCACTCATTCTATTCGCCGGCTGCGGTGGCTCCGGCGAGACCGAGGAGCCGTCACCGACGGCGACCCGGACGCCCGTTGTCTCGACGCCGACTCCGGAGATAGCGGCGTTTGAGTACGAGGTCCAGGAGGGTGATAGCCTCTATGGATTGGCCCTGCGCTTCGCCACCGCCGTCGAAGAGATCGCAGCTCTCAACAAGCTCGAGAGCCTCGATGAGCTCTCGATCGGCGAAATTATTCTGATCCCCGGAGAGCCTCCGCCGGACCTGCCATCGCCCAGCGTTATCCCGCGAGATCCTTCCGGAGGGGGCTTCGTGTTCCCTATCGAGGGCGCGTGCCTCCCGAATACCGACCGGCTGATGCCCAACGCACCGCGAGAGTACCGGGCCGGGATTCACGAGGGCGTTGACTTCTACGCCGGCTATAACTGCGCGACGGTGCTGGAAGGTACGCCTGTCCTCGCCGCCAAAGTGGGGACGGTAATCCGGGCGGACCACGGCTTTGTGGAGATGACCGAAGTGGAACTCAACGAGATCTTAACCCGTTCTCAGACTCAGGGCTTTACGGATGCAGAAGCACTGGATCGCTTTCGCGGCCGCCAGGTCTGGGTGGACCACGGCAACGGAATCGTCACGCGCTACTGCCATCTCAGCGCGATTCCGGCGGCGATAGCCGTCGGGACGCCGGTGGAAGCGCGTGGGCTTGTTGGTTACGTCGGAGACTCCGGCACCCCGGAAGCGGTGACAGCGCCGGGGGTAGAGATACACCTTCATTTCGAAATTCGCGTGGGCGATTCATTCCTCGGGCAAGGCCTTCCTGCGGACCAGGCCCGCCAGGTCTTGGAACAGGCGTTCGCGCCGCCTCGATCCGACTGACACGCGCATGACGGACGACCTTCACGCAGCCGAGCCACTTAGCGCGACTCCCGAACGTCTTGCGCGGCGTCGCTCGGGCGCCCTCAGAAAAATCATCCTCCCCCTGCTCGTGATCGCGGCCATCGTAGCCGCGATCTGGTGGCTAGAGTCGCGTGATGATGCCGGTGTGAGCCCCTCCGGAGAGACCTATGGTCCCGTGGAGCTGCCGATCTCGCTCCACGCCACGGGACTCGAGGTGTCGCCGGAAGAGGGGTCGTTGGCGCCAGACTTCCTGCTGGAGGGCCTGGACGGTCGCGAAGTGCGCGTCAGTGACTTCCGCGGGCAGCCTGTGGTGCTCAACTTCTGGGCCAGTTGGTGCGGTCCCTGCCGCAAAGAGATACCGCAGTTCGTAGATGCGTACGCACGCTTCCGTGACCAGGGGCTCGTAGTCATCGGCGTCAATATGCAGGAAGGAAAATCAATCGCCCGGCGGTTCGCCGACGATTACGGCATGGACTTCCCGATCGTGATTGACGTTGACGGTGAGGTGGGCGACGAGTACCGGCTGCTCGGCCTGCCTGTGACATTCTTTGTCGACCGGGAAGGCGTCGTGCGCAGCGTCTTCACCGGGCCGTTCGAGGCGAAGAAGGGCGACACGGAGGTGCGTGGCGCGATCGAGGAGAGCGAACTTGATCAACGGATCGCCGATATTCTGAACGCGGGGGCGCCGTAATGGAAGGGAGCGAGGCGCTGGGCGGACACGCCCACGCTCAGCAGGGCGCCCGCGGCTGGTCGCGCACCTTTGGTTTGTTGAACCCCCTGCGCGCGGTTTGGTGGCTGCTCACGAACGTCCGATTCGCTGTGATCCTGCTCGCGGTCCTTTGTGTGGTTAGTTTGCTCGGGGTAGTTTTGCCTCAAAAGCCGCTTGCGATCCGTGGAGATGTCGTTGCCCAAACCGCCTGGCTGGGGGTGCAGAAGGGCAGGTTTGGCCTCTTAACTGAGCCGCTGGACCGCGCCGAGCTGTTCGATGTTTTTCACGCGCGCTGGTTCGGCATCCTCCTGGCGATCACGACCTTATCCACCGGAGCCTACATCGTGAGCCGCTTACCCCCTGTCTGGCGCGCCATTACCGATCCGCGCAAGCGCATGCCCGAGCGTTATTTCGAGACGGCGCCGAACCGGCTGGAGGTTAGTGGGAACGTCGACGTGACCCGCCTGGAGGCGGTGCTCAGGCGCTCACGTTACAGTGTCGAACGGTTCGAGGAGAACGGCGCGACGTATCTCTTCGGAGACCGCTTCGCCTGGGCGCAATTGGGGACAATGTTTACGCACGCAGCGGTCATCGTCTTTATCCTGGGGGCCATTGTCAGTCGCGCCGACGCCTTCTCCTCGCCTCTGTTCCTGGCCGAAGGGTCGACGTTGCCTGTTTTCCCTGTGCGCAACGCCAACCAGATCCAGATGCAGCTGCTGGATATGAAGGGTGACTTCGCCCCCGACGGCCAGCCATTGGACTACCGCTCGGACCTCGTGCTTTACCGGCGGGGCGAGGAAGTAAAGCGGTGCTCATCGACCGTGAATACGCCATGCACTTACGACGGCTACAACTTCTACCAGTCCGCATATTTCGGCTTCGGCGCCGAAGTGGAGGTGCGCGACGTGGAAAGCGGCAACGTCGTCTACCGCGAGACGCTCGTATTATCGGATACGGCGAAGTCACCCCGTGTAGGCATTCGGGACAGCGCTGGTGCGATGCTGCTCGACGAGTCGCTCGTTCTGACGGACGAACTGGCGGCCGACGATTTCACGTACCGAGGCACACTCGTTAGCCTGCCGGATGGCCGCGTGCTAGCCGTGGGTCTCCAGACGGCGGCCAGCGGCGAGGAGCGCCTGACCATCCTCGAACCGGGAGAGGGCGACGGGCTCGTCCGGCTGTCGCTGGCGGAGGGCGAAAGTGCCGAGGCAGGAGGCCTGTTCGTCGCGTATGAGGGGACCGCAGAGATCCCCTCTGCCATGGTGGCCGACTTCCCGGTGCCCACCGGCGGCGCGACCGGGGGCGGAGCGGCGTTCCAGATGACCAATGTCGTTTACGGCACAGACACGACCTCCGAAGGCACTTCGCTGGACGCAGCGCCCCCGTCAGGGCCGCCTGCGTTGACGATGACCGGCCTGAGGCCGCAGGCGATCACCTTGCCCGCCGGCGAGAGCACGGAGCTCAGCGGGTACCGGTACACTTTCCTCGGCCAGCGGGAGTTCGCCGGCATCACCGTGCGAAGGGACAGGAGCGAATACTTGGTCTGGGCGGGCGCGGCACTGATTGTGCTTGGGATGATTGCGACGTTTTGGGTGCCCCGGCGCCGAATTTGGGCTAGAATAACGGCAACCCGGACATCTCTGGCCGGGCAGGCGCCGGGCCACGCAAGGTACGTGCGCGAGCTGCGCGGCCTGGCTCGCGACGCGGGTGCGGTGCCGCCGGAGGTATTATCGGACGATGGTTGACGCGCTGCTATTATCGATAGATATCGGCATCGACCCCGTTATCCTCGACAAATGGGGGATCGAGGTGACCTGGCATGGCCTCTTTACTGCGCTTGGGGTGATTATCGGCGTGGCGGTGGCCACAGCGTTCGCCAGGCGGGCCGGATATCAAGAAGACACCATCTATAACGTCGCCCTTTGCCTCGTGATTGGCGGCATTGTCGGCGCGCGCCTGCTCTACGTCATCGAGAACTTCAGCGACTTCGACGACGATCCGATTGACATCATCCGCGTGAACACCGGTGGAATCTCCATTTATGGCGCGCTCATCGGAGGCACCATCGGGGCCTGGCTGTACGCGATCCTGAGCAAGGTGCCGAACATCCGTCGTGGGGCCGACATAGCGGTCATGGGCGCCATCCTGGGTATGGCCGTCGGCCGTATCGGTGACGTCATCAACGGGGAGCACTTCGCCAGCGACAGCACCCTGCCCTGGGCGGTGCGTTATACGGACCCAGCGAGCCCCAGCTTCCTGCGTGAGCAACAAGGACTTCTCGTCCAGCCGCAGCACCCGGCCGTGGCGTACGAGATGATCGGCGACCTCGTGATCTTCGGCATACTGCTGCTGATATTCCTGCGCGTCAACCGCGCCGGCGTCACGTTCTTCGCCTTTGTCTTTCTCTACGGGTTGATGCGCACTCTGGTCAGCTTCCTGCGGCTCGACGACATCGTCTTCATGGGCCTGCGAACGGCCCAGCTGATCGGCATCGCTTCGATGGTGATTGGGCTCTGCGGGATGATGTACCTACTGCGAAGGCCGGCGCCGGAGGACACTAGCCGTGCTGAAAAGCGGAGGATGCTGCGCGAGGAAGCCCCGCAGGAGGCTCCGGAGGAGGAGCCCGCGACTTGAAGGTGACGCTCTACACAAAGGGGGAGTGCGGGCTGTGCGCGGAGGCCGAGGAGACACTGCTCGGGGTGCAGAAGTTGATCCAGTTCGAGGCCGAGTTCGTATATATCGAGGATGATGATGAGCTGTACGAACGTTACGGCCAAAGGGTGCCAGTTGTTGTCGTTGACGGCAGGGAGGTGGCATCGGCGCCAGTCGACGAGGCCCGACTCCAGGCAGTCCTGTCTTCCGCGGTCTAACCGGGCTCGTCCCGTTTTATCACCGTACTGTAACCCTTAACCCCTTCTCAACGTTCGTCGCAGTCGATAGCATGGAATTACAGTCATTATATTACTATCATTGCACTACCTGAATCAGGATTCTAACGACTGGCGATTGCTACGACGATGAACGACAACAACAACTACACCGCCGTCCACAACAACTGGTATCTGGTCTCCAGCCATGGCGCCGTCCTCTTCTACATTGCAGTCCACGCGGAGTGCACGATCAGGCAGATCGCGGACGAGATGGCGCTGACGCAGCGCACGGTGTGGGGGCTGATCGGTGACCTCCGCCGGGCGGGAATGCTCCACGTCCGCCGTGACGGGCGCCGCCACCACTACACCGTGAATCTGGATTCGCCTTTTCGGCACCCCATTCTCACAGACTTGACGCTTCGGCTCGTCCTCGGCGAGCTGGTCGAGCGCGAGGCAAAAAACGGCCGCGCGCCCGCTCCCGAGTCCAGTCTGGTTTAGTCCCTCGCGAGGGCACTCCCCTTTCGTGCACGGCCTTCGTTCGTTGACACGATTTCTTTTCGTGTGCTAGCATCCCATCAATAAATCGAATAAGACCTTATCCAGAGAGGCGGAGGGCACGGCCCTGTGAAGCCCGGCAACCGGTCGCCTACCGCGGCACGGTGCCAATGCCGGCCCCGACCAGTCGGGGATCGATAAGGCAGCGGTGTGGCCTCTTCTCGAATCGGAAGAGGTCTTTATTTTACAGTTTGATGGGCGTTAGACATACACACGGCAAGCGAATGGCGATGGCACGGGCCCGCTTCGGGCGGGCCCAGATCCTAGCGTCTTAATTCCAAATTCGGAAGGATCGCTTGTCATGTCGTTCGCCAAAAATCTCAGGTGCAGAGAATGCGGCCGGATCTACCCGCTGGACCCGGCGCACGTCTGCGAGTTCTGTTTCGGGCCGCTTGAAGTCTTCTACGACTACGAAGGTATACGTCGTGTGCTATCTCGCGAGCGCATCGAGCGCGGGCCGCCGACGATGTGGCGCTACGCGGACCTCCTGCCATGTGACGTTGAGACCGCCGTCGACATCGGTACCGGTCTGACGCCGCTGGTCCGGGCCGCGAACCTTGGGCGCCTGCTCGGGCTCGAAAGGCTGTATGTCAAGAACGACTGTCAGAACCCCACTTGGTCGTTCAAGGACCGTGTTGCCTCTGTGGCTACGAGTGTCGCCCGCGAGTTTGAGTTTGACACGCTCGCCTGCGCGTCCACAGGCAACCTCGCCAACAGCGTTTCCGCCCACGCCGCTCGGGCGGGTATGAAGGCCACCGTCTTTATCCCGGCGGACCTGGAGCAGGGTAAGATCATCGGTTCTGCGGTGTACGCGCCCACGCTCGTCGCCGTAGACGGTAGCTACGATGAAGTGAACCGCCTCTGCAGCGAGTTGAGCGACAAGTACCCCTGGGCGTTCGTCAACATCAACATGCGCCCCTACTACGCGGAAGGCAGCAAGACCCTCGGTTACGAGGTCTGCGAACAGCTCGGCTGGCGCGCTCCTGATCACTGCATCGTGCCGCTGGCCAGCGGTTCGCTTTACACGAAAATATACAAGGGGATCAAGGAGTTGGCCTGGCTCGGCCTCATCGACTGGCGGGGCACGCGAATGAGCGGTGCCCAGGCCGGGGGCTGCTCGCCCATCTATGAGGCGTGGGCTCGGCAGAGCTACCTCATCCGCCCCCAGAAGGCAAACACGATCGCCAAGTCGCTCGCCATCGGCAATCCAGCGGACGGCTACTACGCGCTGAAGGCGATGACCGAGTCCAACGGCGCGGCGGCGGCGGTGACGGACGACGAGGTGGTCGAGGGGATAAAGCTCCTGGCGGAGACGGAGGGCATTTTCGCGGAGACGGCCGGAGGTGTGGTCGTCTCGGGGCTGAGGCGGCTGGTCGAGGAGGGGCGAGTCGGTCCGGACGAGGTCGTCGTCGCGTTCATTACAGGCGCCGGGCTGAAGACGCAGGAAGCCGTCGTGCCCGCAATCGCGCCACCGCTCTCCATCCGGGCAACGCTGGACTCGTACGAAGACGCGGTCGCTGAGCGCGCGGGGAGCCCGGCGTGATGGAGAAGCAGCGCGTCAAGTTCACGTTTATCGAGGAGCTGATTAAGGAGCCGATTATCTGGAAGCTCGCCAAGCAGTTCGATGTCGTGACCAACATCCG
>CAYZLC010000040.1:7994-11982 GCA_964479365.1 uncultured Dehalococcoidia bacterium | reverse complement strand
ACCCCTTCACCCTTCGATTCTTTGTGGTTAAATGGAGACATGCCTTCATCAAACGCAAAGAAACGCATCACGATAATCGGGACCGGCCTGATCGGTGGGTCGCTGGGGATGGCGCTCAAGGCAGCCGGGCTGCCGGGGCTCGAAATCGTGGGACACGACCGGAGCCACGGTGTCGCGACCCAGGCGGAGAAGGCCGGCGCGATCGACCGGGCCGAGCGCAACCTATCACGCGCGGTGTCTGGTGCGGGAATGGTCGTCATCGCCGTTCCTGTGCTTTCAGTCCGGGAGGTAATGCAGGAGATCGCGACGTCGCTGGAAGAAGGCGCCGTAGTTACGGACACGACGAGCACGAAGGCGTACGTTATGGGCTGGGCAAAAGAGACGCTGCCGGAGCACGTGAACTTCGTCGGTGGTCATCCGATGGCCGGCAAGGAGAACGCCGGTATCGAAAATGCGGAGGCCGGCCTGTTCCAGGGCAAGGCATACTGCGTGTGTCCGGCGGTGGACGCGTCCGACGCGGCCGTGAAGAGCGTCCTAGGGCTGGCGAGGCTGGCTGGGTCAGACCCGATGTTCATGGACGCCGAGGAGCACGACATCTATGCCGCCGCCGTCAGCCATCTACCGCTGGTGATCTCGACGGCGCTATTCTCGATGTTGCGCTCAAGTCCCGCGTGGACTGACCTGGGAATGATGGCATCGTCCGGGTTCCGTGACGTAACGCGTCTTGCCTCCGGCGACCCGGCGATGAGTCACGGGATCTGGGTCACGAACCGCGAGGCTGTCATTCACTGGCTGGAACGTATGACCGACGAACTGCGGAGATTCCGGGACATGCTGAACGACGCGCAGGACGAAGCGCTCCTGGAGACGTTCTTCAAAGCGCAGGCTGATCGCGAGGTCTTCCTTCGTGAGCCGCCGAAACGGCGCGACGAGGCCGCGGTCGCGAAGGTGGATTCGAGTCAGGCGCTTATGAGTATGCTCGTCGGCGGCATGATGGCAAAGCAGATCCAGCGCGGGAAGGAGCTGTCCGAGCCGAAAAGGGAAGACGCCAAGTTGGAGGGCAAGGAGGAACAAAAGCGCCGGCCCTCTTTTGGCGACAAAGTGGCGGAGGGCGTGCGACGGGATCTGGAGAAGCTGGAACAGGGGCGCGCGCAGAAGCAATCTTCTGCAGGTGAGCAGGATTCCAGCGACGACGAGAAGACATAGCACAGGTGCAGCGCAAGGTGAGCACAGCGCGGGCTGTGCGCGGCACGATAGCCGTCTCGCCGACCAAGTCGATCTCTCATCGCGCAGCGATCTTTAACGGCATCGCCGAGGGCGAGGCGCTGGTGGAGAACTTCCAGCGAGGCGCGGACTGCCTGGCCACGCTCGGCTGCTTGCGTCAGCTTGGGGTGTCGTGGCGATGGCGCGATGAATCGCACCTGCTCGTGAAGGGGGTCGGGCGCCACGGCCTGCGCGAGCCGCCGACAGTGTTGAACTGCCGCAATTCAGGGACGACGATGCGGCTACTGGCTGGTCTTCTGGCGGCGCAACCATTCTTCGCAGTCCTCAGCGGGGATGCGTCGTTGCGATCAAGACCGATGGACCGGATCATCGAACCGCTGAGGCAAATGGGCGCCGATATCTCGGGACGGGACGGCAACCGCCTGGCGCCCCTGGCCATCAGAGGCGGACCGTTACAGGGCATCCACTACCGGATGCCCGTCGCTTCGGCGCAGGTGAAATCGGCGCTGTTGCTGGCCGGTCTATACGCGGAGTCGGAGACGGTAGTGGAAGAGCCGGGGCCGACGAGGGACCATACGGAGCGGATGCTGAGGGCGATGGGGGCTGATCTGGAGTTCGGGGAAGGCCCGGTCATTCGAATCCGGCCGCTGGCAAGGCAGCTTACGGCCATTGGCGTGCGCGTGCCCGGAGACATATCCTCGGCCGCGCCATGGCTGGTGCTGGGCGCGGTCCATCCCGACGCCGAGATACGGATAGCCGGCGTCGGCGTGAACCCGACACGTACAGGCATTCTCGACTGTTTGACCCTGATGGGAGCCGACATTCGGCTAGAGAACGAGGAGTCGTGGGGGCCGGAGCCTGTGGCGGATATCGTTGTGCGATCCTCGAGCTTGCACGGCGCCGCCATCGGTGGCGAGCTTGTGCCGCGGGCTATCGATGAGCTGCCCTTGCTGGCGCTGGCCGGCTGCTTTGCGGAGGGAGAGACGGTGATCCGGGATGCACAGGAACTCGCTGTCAAGGAGTCAGACCGCATTCGCACCACTGCGGCGGCGCTGCGGGCATTAGGCGCCAACCTGGAAGAAAGACGTGATGGGTTGCGCGTTTGGGGCCTCCAAAAACTTCGTGGAGCCGTGGTATCCTCCCATGGAGACCACCGGCTGGTGATGATGCTGGCGGTTGCCGGCGCGCTCGCGAACGGGGAGACAGTGATTCGCATGGCGGAAAGTGTTGCGGTATCATATCCGCGGTTCTGGCAAGATTTTGAAGGGCTTTGCGGTGCCTAACGAACCGGCCCGCTCTAGCGGGAGATGAGGGGGAGAGGGAGGAGTTATCATGGCGCTATCTCAAAACGGAACAACCGAATTGGTTCATGTTGGCTTCGGCAACTTCCTGGCCATGAACAAGGTCCTGGCGATCGTGACCCCGGGTTCCGCCCCGATCCAGCGGATGATCCGCGAGGGCAAACGTAAGGGCACTATCATCGACATCACCAGCGGACGCCGGACAAAGGCAGCCGTTTTCACGGAGACGGGAAACATCGTCCTCGTAGCGATTACGCCTGAGGCGGTGGCGGGGCGGGTGGCGGCGAGCCAGGCCGGTCGCATGGCGCAGGCCCAGGGCGACTGATCCCGTGGGCTCCGGCCCGCTCCTCGTCGTCATGACGGGGCCTTCCGGGGCCGGCAAAGATTCTCTCCTGGCGCACCTGCAAGCGTTGGGGCGGCCATACTATTTTGCCGCGACTGCAACGACCAGATCTCCTCGCAAGGGCGAAGTGCCGGGCGCAGATCCGTTCCTTTCGTTCCTATCGAAGCAGGAATTCGAGCGCATGCTCAAACGCGGCGAGCTCCTCGAGAACGCGATCGTATATGGCCACCACTACGGCGTACCGAAGGCCCCGATACGCGAGGCGATCTCAAGCGGAAAAGATGTGCTGCTGCGAACGGACATTCAGGGAGCTCGCACAATCAAGGCCGTTGTCCCCGGTGCGTTGACGGTGTTTGTCGCCGCGCCGTCGGATGCTGAGCTCGAGCGCCGTCTGCGGGCGCGCGCCGCGGACAGTAGAGAACAGATAGAGTTGCGACTGCGCATCGCAAAGGAAGAGGTGGCCGCGGCAGCGGAGTTCGACTACACCGTCGTCAACGATGATCTGGCGCGATGTGCAGATGAAATCGAGGAGATTATGTCACGTGAGCGCGGGCGGCCGGGCCGTGAGGCCGCGCGGGTCTAGCAGACACAGCCTTAGGCGATCTACAGAGTGCAGGAACTCGATTGACTTCATTCGGAGCGCCTGTTACACTGCCGACACAACCGTAGAGATAGCGGCTGAGAACGGGAGTAGTAGCCCGCGAGGCGAGGCCAAGAGAGCCGGGATAAGGTGCGAGCCCGGCGTCGGCGCAGCAGGTGAATGGGCCCGGGAGCTTCGGCTTCGAACCCGAAAGGTAAGTAGAAGTCGACGGAGTGGGTACCGTTAGCAGAGCCCAGGCCCTCCTGCCGTTTGCGCGAAGGGTGGCCGAAAAGAGTGCCTCGGCGCCTTCGCACCGGGGAACAAAGGTGGCACCGCGAGACCCCTCGTCCTTTGGCGAGGGGTTCTTTGTTTTGGAAAAGGCACACCGGAGGCACGCACCATGGGCACGACCAGGAAGTTTTTGCTCCCCGAATCCGAGATCCCGACGCACTGGTACAACATCTGCGCGGACCTGAAGAACCCGCCGGCGCCGCCTCTCCATCCCGCGACTCATCAGCCGGTCGGACCAGAAGCGCTGGC
>CAYZLC010000040.1:0-7984 GCA_964479365.1 uncultured Dehalococcoidia bacterium | reverse complement strand
CCGCCGAAGGCGGAAGTAAGCCGGGCCGGAGAGGGCACCGTTAACAGGCCCAGGGCATCCCCCGAAGGATCGGGGCGTGCCTGACAGAGATTCCCCGCGCGTCGGGGAGAATCAGGGTGGTACCACGAGAACCCCTCGTCCCTTGGGCGAGGGGGTTTTGTTTTGGGAGAGAACGGTGGCAAACGAGAATAGACGCAAACGAATACTGACCGGTGACCGGCCGACAAGCGCCGCGTTCCATCTGGGAAACTACGTGGGCACGCTCGCCAACCGCGTCCGCCTCCAGGACGAGTACGATACGTTCCTGCTGCTGGCGGACCTGCATCTGCTCACGACGCGGATCAACGACCTGGAAGAAGTCGGGCACAACATCCACGAACTCGTGCTCGATTACCTGAGCGTCGGTGTCGACCACGAAAAGACGACGATTTACCTCCAATCGCTCGTGCCGGAGGTGCTCGAACTGACCTGGATCTTCATGTCGCTGGTCAGCGTGCCGCGCGCGCAGCGGATACCGACGCTGAAGGAGGTCGTGCGAGACCTCAAGTTGGAGACGGCATCGATGGCTTTGTTGTCATACCCGGTCCTTCAGGCTGCGGACATCCTGATGGTGAAGGGCGATCTGGTGCCGGTGGGAAAAGACCAGCTCTCGCACGTCGAGTTGACACGGGAGATCGCCCGTCGCTTCAACGACACTTTTGCGCCTGTCTTTCCGGTGCCGGACGCGCTAGTCGGGAGCGTAGCAACTCTGCCGGGAACGGACGGGCAGACCAAGATGGGAAAATCGCTCGGCAACGCGATCTTCTTGACGGACGACGCCGAGACCGTCGAGCGAAAGGTCATGTCCATGTACACGGACCCGAAACGCGTCCGGGCGGACATCCCCGGGCGTGTGCAAGGCAACCCCGTGTTCACCTATCACGACGCCTTCAACGACGATAAGGCGGAGGTTGAGGAGTTGAAGTCGCGATACCGCAAAGGCAAGGTGGGTGACGTTGAAGTGAAGCAGAAGCTAGTTACTGCGATGGAGCGCTTTCTTGAACCGATTCGAGAGCGGCGGGCGCGATTTGCCGGGCACGAGGGGTTGGTGGAGGAGATCATCACCACCGGCACCGCCCGGGCGAAGAGGGAATGTCACCAGACCCTCGAAGAAGCGAGGGAAGCGATGGGGTTACGGTACTTCCGGGCGATGGACGCGGGAGTGGTAACCAGATGAACTACGAGCCCGACCTCCAGACCGTCCTCGCGCTCCCCAAGGAGGGCGGCAACAACCTGGTACCCGTGTTTCGAGACATACCGGCCGACCTTGAGACCCCCGTGTCGGCGTTCCTGAAGGTGGCGCGCGGAGAGCACTCGTTCCTCCTGGAGTCGGTTGAAGGGGGCGAAAGACTGGCGCGCTACAGCTTCATCGGCACGGAGCCATATCGCGTCCTGCGCTGCGGGCCCTACCCCGACCCCTCGCACGGCTCGGACCCGCTGCGGGAAATCGAGGCAGAGCTGTCGCGCTACCGGCTCTCGCACCCGAAGGCTACGGAGCCTCGCAGCGCCCTTCCGCGCTTCACAGGCGGCGCCGTTGGCTTCCTGGCTTACGATGTGGTTCGCCATTTCGAGCCACGCGTGCCAATCCCAAAGCCAGACCCGCAGGGGCTTCCGGAGGCGCTGTTCATGTTCGTCGACGCGCTACTCGTCTTCGACCATCTTCAGCACAATATCAAGGTAGTGGCGCACTGCCGCCTGGACGGCGACGTGCAGGCCTCATACCGGCAAGCGTGCTGGAGGATCGACGAGCTGGCTAAGCGGCTGAACCAGACTCTCCCGGCGAGCCCGTATACCATCAGCGCTGCCACGCAGGGTTCCGAGCCGGTACAGTCAAACGTCGCGAAAGAGCGCTTTCTCCGGAACGTCGAGCGCTGCCGTGAGTACATCGTGGCGGGCGACATCTACCAGGTGCAGATATCGCAGCGGTTCCAGCAGCGCACCGCCGCGCACCCGTTCTCGGTATACCGGGCACTTAGGGTCGTCAATCCCTCGCCCTACATGTACTACCTCGCGATGGGGGATTCGTACATAGTCGGTGCTTCACCGGAGATGCTCGTCCGCGTTGAGGACGGTCTCGTCGAGACGCACCCCATCGCCGGCACGCGACGACGCGGGCGGGACGAAGAAGACGAGCGCCGGATGGAGGAGGAGCTGACCAGCGACGAGAAGGAGCGGGCGGAGCACATCATGCTCGTGGACCTCGCGCGAAACGACATCGGCCGCATTGCCCTGCCGGGCACAGTGAAGGTGACGGAGCTTATGGCCGTGGAGAAGTACTCCCACGTCATGCACCTCGTCTCGCACGTTGTCGGCCGCCTGCGGCCTGAATTGTCCTCATACGACGCACTGCGAGCCAACTTCCCCGCCGGCACCGTCACGGGCGCGCCCAAGATCCGCGCCATGGAGATCATCGCGGAACTGGAGTCCGACAGACGCGGCCCTTACGCGGGTGCCGTCGGCTACTTTGACTTCTCCGGCAACCTCGACTCGGCGATCACGATACGGACAATTGTGATGAAGGATGGCATGGCTTACGCCCAGGCAGCCGGCGGAATCGTCTACGATAGCGTACCCGAGTTGGAGCGCATGGAAAGCGGCAACAAGGCCGGCGCCAGCCTGCGTGCAATAGGAAAGGCGGAGGAGATGGAGGAGGGGCTGGTGACCGTGGGGAGCCTCGGATACTGACATGCAGCTTGAGGGAAAAGTAGCGATCGTGACGGGCGGCGGTAGCGGTATCGGCCGCGCGATTGCCCATGGGCTGGCGCGCGAGGGGGTGGCGGTAGCGGTCGCAGATATCGCAGGCGAGCGAGCAGCGAAGGTTGTTTCGGAGTTGGTGGCTGCGGGCGCTCAGGCGATTGCGGTCCAGACGGACGTGTCACAGACGGCGGAGGCCGACGCGATGGTGGATGCCGCCGTGGCGCGTTTCGCTCGGCTCGATATCTTGGTAAATAACGCCGGACGGGCGGCGCGGGGCTTCGTGGCAGAGATGACGGACGAGGCCTGGGACGGTGTAATCGCGGTGAACCTCCGGGGGACGTTCGTCTGCTCGCGGGCGGCGCTGCGGCAGATGATCCCGCAGCGGTCGGGGCGAATCATCAATACGGCCTCCGGATTGGGACTGCGAGGCTCGCCGGGAGGCGCGGTTTACGGGGCCTCGAAGGCGGCGATCATCAACTTCACGCGCTCTCTGGCGCAGGAGGTGGCGCGCTACGGGATCACAGTGAACGCGATCTCGCCGGGCGTCACGGACACGCCCATCTGGCGGACAATCCGTTCGGAGGAAGAGATTGAGGAAGCACTGAAGTCAGGGCGGGTTGGTCAGCCCGAAGACTTTGTGCCATTGGTAGCCTTTCTGTGCAGCGAAGCGGGTGGCGTACACACCGGGGTCATGATTGACCGCGATCTCTTCGTGGCGGGGTGAGCGATGATCCTGCTTATCGACAACTACGACAGCTTCACGTACAACCTCTACCAGTACCTGAGCGAGCTCGGCGCTGAAGTTCAAGTCGTCCGGAACGACGACGTAACAGTCGAGGGCATCGACGCTATGGCGCCCGAGAAGATCGTGATCTCCCCTGGACCCTGCACTCCGAAAGAGGCCGGCATCAGCGTACCCGTGGTTCGTCACTTCGCCGGCAAGACCCCTATTTTGGGCGTCTGCCTCGGCCATCAGTCCATAGGTGAGGCGTTCGGCGGCGTTGTGGCGGGTGCGGGCGAAATCCTCCACGGCAAGACCTCGATGATCACCCACTCCGGCGAAGGCGTTCTGCGCGGCCTGCCGGACCCGTTCGAGGCGATACGCTATCATTCTCTCGCGATCCAGAAGGAGGGCTTCCCCTCGGACGAGCTCAAGGTGACGGCGGAATCGGACAGCGGCGTGATCATGGGTGTACGGCACAAGAGATACCCGATCGAAGGCGTGCAGTTTCACCCCGAGTCAATACTGACGGCCGTGGGGAAAGACCTCCTGCGAAACTTCCTGGAATCGTGACATGATCGACTGGCTCAATGACAACTCCGGGGCCATCCAGGCACTTTCGGTGATCGTTCTCATCATGGTTACCGGCTACTACGCATGGAAGACGAAAGACATCCGCCAGGCGACTGAACGACAGGCGGACGCAAGTCGGGACATAACCAACGAAATGAGAGAACAACGACTCGCAGAACAAATTCCACTTCTGCTGATTGACCTCCTTGACTACAACACGGGAGGCAAGAAGGTGAGCGAGGGCCGGGCGATCGAAGACTGTTATCCGGAGGACATCCGCCTCCGAGTTCGTCGGTTCAGGGCCAGCGATCGATCTCGACATGACGGCGATTCATCCAAAGGCACACTATCGGCGAAGCAAGACGAAAGGCTACTTACTAATAGGCGAATCGATCGAACAGACCGCAACGACAAGCATCTACCGTCCACCGGGACGCAATCTTTCGGACTGCCTTACAGGATGCGGGCTCGAAGTACCGCCCAACCAAACGGCTGGCCTCGTAGTTCGCTACCGAGATATCCACGAACGAGGATGGCTGGCGTGGATGCCTCTGGAATATGACTGGGACGTCGGTGGTGAGCGCGGCGATCAAGTCATTTGGTTCGTCGATGAGGCCGGGCAGCACAGAGCCACACTGAACGCGGATGAGCATGCTCGCAACTGGACCATCCCGTTTGGAGGGAGTGTTGTGGCGACTGGAGAGAGCTCCAAAGAAGGCGGCTCATGAGCATCCGCGAAGCGCTTGACGCCCTCGTAAACGAACGCCGCGACCTCACCGAGCACGAGGTCGCCGCCACGATGAGCGAGATCCTCTCCGGCGAAGCAACGCCGGCACAACTCGGAGCGTTCCTCATCGCACTCCGTCTCAAGGGCGAGACGGTGGATGAGATCGCTGGGATGGCGCGTGTCATGCGAGAGCGTTCTCTGCACGTGGACGTAGACGGCCCGCTACTCGACACCTGCGGCACGGGCGGCGACGATCGCGGGACGTTCAACGTATCGACAGCTGCGGCGTTCGTGGCCGCAGGCGCCGGCGTACGAATCGCCAAGCACGGGAATCGGGCGATGACCAGCGGCTGCGGGTCGGCGGACGTCCTGGAAGCGCTGGGCGCAAAGATAGACCTGACGCCGGAGCAGGTAGCGGAGTGCATCAATCGCACCGGATTCGGCTTCATGTTCGCGCAAGTGTTCCATCCAGCAATGAAGCACGCCGCCGGGCCGCGACGCGAGATCGGCGTGCGCACCGTCTTCAACATCCTCGGGCCTCTCACGAATCCAGCCGGAGCGCAGCACCAGCTACTGGGCGTGGCGCGGCCGGAGATAGCGCCGAAGATGGCTGCGGCGCTGCAACACCTCGACGGCAGGCATGCGCTGGTCGTACACGGAAACGACGGTGTGGACGAGCTTTCGATCAGTGGCCCTTCCAGCGTCCAAGAGATACGCTACGGCGAAATCACAGAGTATTCGATATCGCCGGAAGACGCGGGCCTACCAACCGCAACCGCAGATGCCATCCGCGGCGGGACGCCCGAACAGAACGCAGCCCTTCTGGCAGCAACGCTGAAGGGTCAGCGTGGGCCCGTCCGCGATGTAGTGCTGCTGAACGCCGCGGCGGCGCTCATGGCGGCTGACGCTGTGCGCGACCTCAAGGAAGGCGCCCGCCTGGCGGCAGATACCCTCGATTCTGGCGCCGCCGCCCGCAAGCTGAAGGACTGGGTGGAGACGACACGGAGCTTCGAGTAGGACCGGGTTCTTGCAGCAGGTTGTGTTCAGCGACCACGCTCGCCAACAGATGGCTGAGCGAGGGGCAACGGAGGTAGAGGTTCATGCGGCAATCGAGCAGGGCCAGTCAGAACCGGTCCGCAACCAGAGGACCATGTATCGCAAGAATTTTCGGTTTGACCAAGAGTGGCGGGGAAGAAAACATCGAATAAAGCAGGTGGCGCCGGTCGTAGCTGTCGAGCCTGATAGACTGGTAGTTGTGACCGTTTACGTCTTCTACTTCTGAGGAACCAATTAGATGAGGATCACATACGACCCAACAGTTGACGCGCTCTACATTCGCTTTACTGACGAAAGCGTTCCATGTGATGTACTACGCATTAATGATCAAGTCGCAGTCAACATCGGGCCGGGCGAGCAGGTCGTCGGAATCGAAGTCCTGGACGCGAGCGAGGTGCTGGAAGGATTGCGCGAGCGTAAGGTACATCTCGAAAACCTGACTGCGGCCTCATAGGGTCGCGATGACCCAACAAGCACAAACAATCCTCGACCGCATCGTCGCCGATAAGCGCGTGGAGCTCGCGGCGGCGAAGGCGGCGCAGCCGCTGAACGAACTGCGCGCGCTCCTGGAAGATGCTCCGGCGCCACGCTCATTCGCAGAAGCGCTTCGGCGACCGGGGATCGGCCTGATCGCGGAGGTGAAGAAGGCCTCACCCTCGCGCGGGTTATTGCGCGCAGACTTTGATCCGCTTGCGTTAGCCCGCACATACGCTGACGCCGGAGCCACGGCGATCTCAGTGCTAACGGACGAGAAGCACTTCCAGGGATCGCTGGATCACCTGCAGACGATACGCGAAGCGTTGCCGGACGGCCCCCCGCTGCTCCGGAAGGACTTTATGTTCGACGAATACCAGCTGTACGAGGCGCGCTGTCACGGCGCGGACGCGGTCCTGCTCATAACAGCGATATTGGAACCGGCCCTTCTGTCCGAGCTCATCGGATTGGCGAAGTCGCTCGGGATGGATACGCTTGTCGAGGTGCATGACGAAGGGGAGTTGGAGCGCGCCGCTTCCGCGGGTGCGGAGATCATCGGCATCAACAACCGCGATCTGCGCACCTTCGAGGTGGACCTGGCGACGACGCAACGGCTGGCGCCCTTGGCGCCGCCGGGCGTGACCATCGTCGCCGAAAGCGGCGTCTTTACGCGGGAAGACGCGCGGCGGCTTGAGGCGTGCGGAGTGCATGCTGTGCTCATCGGCGAGGCGCTGGTAACCGCGCTGCATCCGGGAGCGAAGATACGGGAGCTTTTCGGGTGACTCTCGTCAAGATCTGCGGCGTCTGCGAAGTTGCTCACGCGCGGGCGGCGGCGGCGCTGGGTGCAGACTTCATCGGCATGGTGTTCGCACCGTCGCGGCGGCAGGTGACTCTTGGACAGGCGAAGCGGATCGCGAGTGGCCTGCGGAAGGATTCAGAGCCGAAGGCCACGGCGCCGGACGCCGGCGCCGTGGAGGAGGCGTTGCGACGCCGGCGGCCGCTGCTCGTCGGCGTGTTCGCAGATCAGGATGCGGATACCATCAATGCGATCTGCGCCGACGTCGGCCTTGATCTCGTTCAGCTATCCGGCTCCGAGCCCTGGGAGGTATGCGCGCACATCAACCGTCCGATCTTCAAGTGCATGAAGGTGCGCGACGGCGAAACGGCTGAGCAGCTGATGGTGCACGTCCACGAGGGCGCGATCGTCCTCCTGGACCCGTACGTGGAAGGCATCTACGGCGGCACGGGCAAAACACTGGACTGGAACGTAGCTTCGGAAGTCGCGAGACAGACGCCCACCGTCCTGGCGGGAGGGCTGATGCCGGAGAATGCCGGCAAAGCCGTGCAGACGGTTAACCCATGGGCGGTAGATGTTTCGTCAGGGGTCGAGACCGATGGAGTGAAGGACGTCGAAAAGATACGCGCGTTCATCGCCGCCGCGAAGGAGGCGGGCAGTGTTCCCTCGGCTTGAGGAGACGATCCGCGAACAGATGGAAGCGCGCCGTATCGCCGGCCTCTCGATCGTGCTTACCCGCGGCGGCGATGTCGTCTGGGAGCAGGGCTATGGCACCGCGAACGTAGAGACCGGCGACGAGGTGACGCCGGGCACCTCCTTCGCGATCATGTCTCTCACCAAGACCATCGTTTCGACCGCCCTCATGCAACTGCGCGACGAGGGGCACTTTCAGCTCAACGAT
>CAYZLC010000039.1:0-12315 GCA_964479365.1 uncultured Dehalococcoidia bacterium | reverse complement strand
TCCCCTTGACCGCCCCCCTCGCAGCCGCGCCGCGGATGAAACGGCCTATCGATTAACCCAGTTGGTTCACGCTGCGGATCGACGCTTTCAACGCCTCGGTGTTGAAGACGTCGCCCTCGTTCATGTAGACCGCGCGACGAATCACCTTGTCCCGCGTCGTGTTGTTCCCCGTGAACCGGATCCGACCGATGTAGTACCTCTTGTCCTCCTCCATCGAGATCACGAGGTCCACCACCTTCCGCGCCGGATCCGGAGTCCTTTTCGTAAACCCCGTCCACTGGAAATACCCCTGGCTTCCGTACAGGTCCCTGAGCTTCTCGTACGCCTTCTTGAACCTCGATTCGCGATAGACGTCTCCAGGCTGTGTCTTGAAGAGGGTCTTGATCGGCTCCTCCTTGAACACCGTCAGCCCCTCGAACTTCATCTCCCCGACCCGGTACTGGTCTCCCTCCGTCACCGGGACCTTGAGACTCAGCCACTTCCTGGGCTTTTTCGCGCTTCCGCCGTCGGTGTAGGTTAGGGTCGGCTGACCGACCGTCGCCGTCACGTACCCGTTATCCAGATAGAAGTCCCGGATCTTCTCCTGATCCTCCCCCCACTTCTCCTCGGTGTACGTGGTCTTCCCCCCAAGCCAGCTCAGGTTCCAAAGGCCCGCCGGCTTGATCTTCTTCATCTGCCCACCGAGCTTCCCGTCGGAGAACACGCTGTTCCCCTCGAAGAGAACCTCCTTCACCTTCGTCTTCGCTCCCTCGTCGATGACGAAAGACACCTGAACTCCAGCCCCACCCAGGTTCTTCGCATCGTGCTTCACCGTCGCAAAGGGCAAACCCTTCTCGTTGAGCATCTGCCTGATGATCGACTCCACCTTCCGAGCCTTCGCGGGATCGTAGAAAGTGTCGATCTTGATCTGCGCTTCCTTCTCCTTGAGCTTGTCCTCGATGTTCGACGTCGTCACCGCCTTCGACCCCCGGTAGTCCACGATCTGAACCCGACGTCGCTCCTGAACCACGAAATTCACGATCTTCCCCTTGGCCCCGTCACGAACGTCGAGAAGAAGGTCTTGAAGAAAACCCGTGTCCCACAAACGACGAAAGTCCTCCTTCAACCGAAGCTCGTCGTAGCGATCCCCGGCCTTCGTCGACACGTAGTAGAGAAGCGTCTCCGTCTGCAAGAACTGGTTCTGAAGAACGTTCACGCTCTGGACGATCGCCGCTTCCGAAGATGCCGCTTCCTGAGAGTGGGCGGCCGCGCCGGGCAGGAGGCCGACAGCGAGTATCGCTGCGAGCAGCCTGGGGAAGGTGTTAGTCCCGCCCAGCGCGACCTGATGGCCATGTTGCCAGGATGACGCGGCGCGGTGATTGAGCCCGGGCAAAGAAGTCATGAGGAAGGTGAAGAAGGCCCGCGGCAGGTCGCGCTGGTGCGTCCAGTGCGATCGAGGTCCGCGACGGCCGGCTCAGAACCGCAGGCCCACGGAGGCGTTGAAGGCGCGGCCCATGAGGTGCACGTCGGTCTCCACGAGCTCGCTGCTGAACGCCTGGAACTGCTTGTACCAGACGTTCTGGCGGCCGTAGACGTTGAAAACGGTCATTCCCACGGTTCCGCGCGCCGACCCGACCCGCCAGTCGTAGTTGAGAGCGAGGTCGAGGCGATGATAGGCCGGCAGCCGGGCGGCGTTCTTCGGGCCGAAGTCGGGGAAACCAACCGTCCGGTCACCGCCACCGATCGCAATGGTCGAGACTCCGGTAGCGGCCGTGTACGGCTTGCCCGTCGCCAGGATCCAGGTTCCCGACGCCGTCCAGTGGCCGAACCTCGCGGCGTCAACCAGCTTCAGCTCGTGCCGCTGGTCCTGCGACGCGGGGTAGGTCTCGGCCTCGAGCGTCGGGAAGGTCTCCTCGGTCTGGCTCAGCGTGTAGCTGAGCCAGCCGGTGTGGCGCCCCGCCTTCTTTTGGACGAGCAGCTCGAGGCCGCGCGCGGTTCCGCTGCCGTGGTAGAAGGCCTGTCCCGCGGTGCCAGTGTCGTCGCCCGGCCGCAGCCGCGGCGCGAACGTCGTGAGGTCCTCGAGCGATTTGTAGAAGAGCTCCGCGTCGACGAGCAGCGCGTGCTTCTCGTACGTGAGGCCGCCGACGTAGTGCGTTGCGTGGGCCGCCGGCACCGTCGTCCCGTCCGAGAGCGTCCAGAACTCCCGGTTGCCGTTCGAGAAGTCCTCGCGTTCGATGCGGTTCACCACCTGCGTGTACTTGCCCCAGCCCCCCTTCAGCCGAAACGGCTCGCTGACCTGGAAGCCGAAGGATACACGCGGCTCCACGTACGTCTCGGCCGTGCGGTCGAAGTGCGCGACGCGCAGGCCGGGGGTCACCGTCAGGCGGCCGAAGCGCGCCTTGTCCTGCACGTAGCCGCTCAGGAGGGCGCCCGTGTCCGAGCGGTTAAGGAGCTGGCTGAGGTCCGAGGGGACGAAGCCCCCGTTCGGCTGGTCCGAGCCGATGCCGGGCAGCTGGGTGTCGAACCGGTACGCGACATCGTTCTTCGTGTAGCTGCCGCCGACCGAGAGACGGTGCGACCGGCCGATCGTCGCCGTGTGCTCGACGTAGAGCGTGACGTCGTCGAGCTTGTTGTTCTCGTACTGCGCGTTGCTGAGGCCGCCGGCGCCCGGCGTTGGAAAGTCGCCCGTGTCCCCCGTGATCGTGATCTCTCCGCTCGACTGGCGGTCGGTCAGCTTCTCGTAGCGCGAGCCGGCCAGGACGAACCGCGTCTGCTGGGTGTCGCTCCAGCCCCGGGTCCAGGTGAGGCTCGCACCGCGGTTCGTCCAGCTCGAGACGTCGGACGTGTCGATCGAGCCGGAGATCGTGAAGGAGGGCGCCGTCCCGCCGCCCGGGAAGTTGCCGCCGCTGAACTCGGGGATGGAGAACGAGCTGGAGTTGTCGAGGTTGTCGCGCCCCCCGTAGGTGCTGATCTCGAGGCGGTCCTGCTTGCCGAAGGGCATCGAGAAGCGGCCGTTCAGGTCGTAGAAGTGCGACTTCGGCGTCGTGTCGGCGCCGAAGCCCCCGCCCGGGCCACCCAGCGGTCGCGCACCGCCCCCGAAGCCACCGCTCGCCGCGCCGTTACCGTTCGTGCCGAACAGGTCGAGGATATTGTTGTAGAGCGGGCTCTGAAAGGAGCGGCGCCCGGCGAGCAGGAGCGACCCGCGGCCCGCGATCGGCACCGAAACCGAGGCGCTGGCGCTCAGCATGCTCGCCGTCATGCTGCCGGACCAGCGGTCGGTCGGCCCGGAGCGGCCGCGTAGCTCCATGACGCTCGACAGCCGGCCGCCGTACCGGGCCTCGTAGGCGCCCTTGCGCAGCTCCACGTCCTCCACCGCGTCCATGTTGAACGCGCTGTAGTAGCCGAACAGATGGTCGACGTGGTAGACGGTGAACCCGTCGTACGTCACGAGCGTCTGGTCGGGCGTCCCGCCGCGGACATACAGGCCGGACGAGGTCTCGTTGCTGCCGCTCACGCCCGGGAGGAGCTGCATCGTCCTGAAGATGTCGCGCTCACCCAGGCTGGGGAGCGAGGCGATCTGGGCCGGCGCGAGCCGCACGACGCCGAGCTCGTCTCCGGTGGTGAGCAGCGGGATCTCGGCCGTCACGTCGAGGCGCTCGGACAGCCGCGAGAGCGTGAGCTGGAAGTCGACCACCGTGGGTCGGCCCTGCACGACGAGGACCCACTGCTCCTTCGGCTCGAAGCCCGAGGCGGAGGCGACGATCAGGATCGACTGGCCGGCCGGCAGGTGCTCCAAGCGGTAGCGGCCCTCCGCGTCGGTGGTGGCCGAGACGGCCGCACCCACGGCTGACACGGTGGCACCGCCGAGCTTGACGGCGTTCTCCGCCGCGACGGTGCCTTGCACGACGCCTTCTCCGGCGACCAGCGGCGCGTGCACGAGGGAAAGACCGAGGGCGATCGTGGCTAGCGAGAGACGAGGCATCGAGAGATCTCCTTCGGCGCAGGGGGCGCCATCAAGGCCAGTTGCCGCGCGCCTGCCGGGAAGTTCCGTGGAACCTTTGGCACCAACTGAGGCAATATGGATCGAACCACATGTCGGGGGCCGGCCCCGGGGGGACCTGGCGGAACTAGACGCGTCGGATGCCGATCTTCTCCAGCGTCTCGTCGGCGGAGACGAGGAAGCGTTCGTGTGCCTGTACCGCCGGTGGCAGGCCCCGCTGCACCGGTTCGCGCTGGGGATGACCGGCTCGCCGCATGAGGCCGAGGACGTGACGCAGGAGGTGTTCATGGTCCTGATGCGGGACGGGGGTCGCTACGATCCCGGCCGGGGGCCGGTCGGCGCGTATCTGCGCGGCATAGCGCGCCACTTGGTCTTCCGCCGGTTCCGCCGCGAGTCCCGCTTCGTCGCGCTCGCGGAGGGGTTCGCCGAGTCGCTCGAGACGCTGCTCGCCGGCAGTCGGCCATCCGCTCCCGGCCCGGACGAGGCGCTGATCCGTGACGAGAACGCCAGCGCGGTGCAGGCGGCGCTTCTGCGGCTCACGCCGCGACTGCGGGAGGTGCTCGTGTTGTGCGATTTGAACGACCTCAGCTACGCCGCCGTCGCCGCGACCCTCGGCGTCCCGGTCGGAACGGTGCGGTCGCGGCTGTCGAGGGCCCGCGAGGCGCTCGCGCAGCGCCTCGACAAGGCGGAACTGCGGGCGTCGGGCCGCCGCGACCTCCTTGCGAGGCTCGTACCGTGAGCTGTGCGACCTTTCGGGAGCGGTGGGACGATACGGGCGCGGCCGACGCTCACGCCGACGCGTGCGTCTCATGCCGCGGCTGGGTCGCCCGCCAGCGCCGGACCCGCGCCGCACTGTCGCAGCTCGCCCAGACCCTCGACGCGAGCAGCCTGCCGCCGCGGATCGAACAGGACCTTCGCCGCGCGTTTCGCGAGGCGCACGCCCTGCGGGCAAGGCCGGTGGTCGCACCGTTCGTCTCGGGGCGCCGGGCCTGGGCGCTGCTCGGGGCCGCGGCGTGCGCTGCGATCGCAACGGCTCTCGTCCGAGTTCCGGCGCGTTCCCCGCGCGCGGCCTTCCCGGTGGCCGACGCGCGGCGATCGGAGCCTCGGCCAGCCGCACCCCTTCCGGGCGCGGCGCCTTCGCCGCGACCGCGAAACCACCAGGCCCGGCCCGCGGTCGAACCATCGGCCCCGGGCAAGTCGCGCTCGAGCGATGCCGCCCCCGCAATCCTCGCGCCGGCATCCGACAGGGGTGAAGTCGTGGCCTCGAGCTCGACGCCGGTGACAGGCGTCGAACCGGAGGAGGCCGAACCGCGCGCCTTCTACCCGCTCGTGGCCGAGCCCGATCCGTCGCTCGTCGACAGCGGCCAGGTTGTGCGCGTGCAACTGCGCGAGGACGCTCTCCGGGCCGCCGGCCTGCCGACCGGTCCGGGTCTTAGCGAGCGCCTCGAGGCCGAGGTGCTCTTCGGCCCCGACGGCGTCGCCCGCGGCATCCGCATCGCCAGGCCCCGCCGATGAGGCGCACGGGCGTCGCGACGCTTTGCTTTGCCGCATCCGCGGCCCTTTGCGCGGCCCAGGCGCCGCCCCCCCTGGCAGGGCCGACTCCGCCGTTCGTCTTCCTCGGGGCTGAGGATGCGTTCGAGGGCAAGACGGTGAAGGGATTGCCGTACTCGGCGACGACCGAGACGGAGATCCTCCAGACCCTCGCCGACGGCAACAGCATCTCGAGTCGGTCGACGGGCTTCGTGGCTCGCGACTCCGAAGGCCGCACGCGGCGCGAGCAGTCGCTCGTAGCGATCGGCGCCCTGCTCGTGAGACCGGACGCGCCGAAGTTGACGGTCATCCAGGACCCCGTCGCCCGCGTCACATACCTGCTGGAGCCCGTACCCAAGGTCGCACGTCGGCTGCGCTGGCCGGAGCAGGGTCCGCCCGCGCCCCCCTTCCCGCCCGCCCTCGGCGGCGGGCTCCTGCCTGGAACCGCCTCGACGACCTCGGCGCCTCCCGAGCCTCTACCCGGGCGAGAGATCGAGTCGCTGGCCGCCCAGGGAACACGCTACACGCTCGTTTTCCCGGCCGGCCAGGTCGGCAATGCGAGGCCCCTCACGATCGTGAGTGAGCGCTGGTACTCCTCCGTGCTCGACCTGGTGCTGGAGACGCGACACACGGACCCGCGCTTCGGCGAGACCCACTACCGGCTGCTGCACGTCGACCGGCGGGAGCCCGAGCGCGCGTTGTTCGAGGTCCCGGCCGGCTACAGCGTCGAGGACCAGCCGCCTCTCCTGCCCCGGCCGCGGTGGCCAAGGAGCTGAACGCCCAAGGGCACGCGCCGCTCCGCCACGTGCGAGGTCGCGAGCGGGCGGTGGGGGAGATCGTTGCGCTACTCGGCTAGGAAACGGAGCGGCTGCTGCATCATCGGGCGACGTCCTCCGCGACGCGATCGGCCGCATCGAGCGTCCCGAATGGCGGGGCAATCGTACCCGTTACACAAACTACCCGAAGAACCATTCTTCGGGGAAATGGAACGACCTACAGCGGTTCGAGTCTCAATCGACTACAACTCGATTGAGACCGCTCGGTCATTACTGTCACCGCGTATTCGAAGGCCGTTTCGGTCGGCCTGATGAGCGACTACCGACAGCCCTCCACGAAGCACAGGTTCTGCCCAAAGAACTTCAGCACGAGGTTCTGGAAGCGATCCGCGACCCGGCTCGTATGAGTGCCCGGGTACACCTCGAAGCTGTTGGCGATGCCGTACGTGTCCAGGGCCTCGTGCAGCCGGGCGGCGTCGGCGCGCAGGCCGTCCTGATCGCCCACGTCGATCGAGATCGCGCGGTACTCCCGGAGGTTGCCGACATATTGATCCACGAAAGCGAGCGGCGCATTCGCGGCCCACTTGGCGAGGACGCCCGGCTGCGCGGCGCCGTCCTTCGTCGGCAGGTCGAGATAGAGAGGGGGGTTCTTCGGGTTGGGCGACCACGCCGCGGCCGTGGCGAGCTGTGCGCGAGTGAGAAACGGCAGGTTCGCGCCGTCCGCGGGAGTCTTCATGCCCGCGACCACATTCTCCAGGTCCGCGTTCGCGGGCCCGGAGGCCCGGGGGGCAAGGCAACACGGGCTCATGATGTACAGGCTGCCGAACACGTCGGGATGCTTCATGCCGATGCGAGCCGCCCCATAACCGCCCATGGAGTGCCCCACCAGGCCGCGGCTCGCGCGATCCGGGATCGTCCGGTAGTGGCTTTCCACGTACGCGACCACGTCGTGCGCGATGAACCGCTCGAAGTCCCCCGTCGTGACCGAGCTCGAGTACATGGATCCGTTGTGGGCTGTCTTCGAGTCGGGAAGCACGACGATCATCTCCCCGGCGCCCTGGGCCAGGGCGCCTTCGATGGTCTGCGGCACGTGGATCTCCCCGGTCCACTGCTCGGCGCCGATGGAGTAGCCGTGGAGCGCGTACACGACCGGGTAACGCCGCGCCTTTTCTTTCGCGTAGCTCGGCGGCAGGAACACGATGGCGTCACGGTCCACCGCGTCCCCCTCGAGGTTGCCTTCGAGCGCGGCGCCGTGGATCTTCACGCGCTCGACGCTCACGGGCTGGGCGCCGGGAACCGGCGGCGGCACCTCGGTTTGCACCTGCGCGGCGAGGGGAGCACCGAGGACGACGCATGCCAGCGTTATCGCTCGAGGCCGTCTTGGGGATCTCATGGCTTTCCTTTCTTGAACCGCACTGCCGCGGGCCGAGGGCCCATTCTGGTACGGGACGGCCCCGCGTTCACCCGGCCATCCTCCACCGGTCAGCCAGGTCCGGGGCCCCATCCCCCGGCGCTCTCCGCTCCAGACGCCGAGTTGCCCGGAGCGCGCCGGCGGTTCATGATCCGCCTCTCTCGAGGATCCGGTCCGTGCCCCGCTCGCGAAAGCCGGCAACCGGAGCGCGCCTCGGAGCGGCCCGACGTGAACGAGGAGACACGAGATGAAACAGGTTGGATTGGCGCTCGCTCTGATGGCGACTATCTCTTCCGCTCAAGAACCGGGTGACTTCCGCCCCGCGACAACGAACGTCTGGGGAGCGGAGTATCCACGCGTCGACGGCACCGGGAGGATAGAGGTGCGCATCAAGGCTCCCGACGCAACGAAGGTCCGGTTGAACTTCTGGAGCGGCCCAAAGGTGGACATGGTGAAACAGGCGGACGGCTTCTGGACCGTCACCACGCCGCCGCTCGTTCCCGGCCTGCACTACTACACGCTGATCGTCGATGGTGCGGAGGTGAGCGACACCGGCAGCCAGGCGTTCTTCGGCGGCGGGAAGCACGCGAGCGCCGTCGAGGTCCCGGAGCCGGGCGCCGACTACTACGCCATTCGGGCCGTGCCCCATGGCCAGGTGCGCGAGGTCTGGTATGACTCGAAGGTGACCGGAACCTGGCGTCATGCACTCGTCTACCTCCCCGCCGACTATGACGAGCAGACGAAGGCACGGTATCCGGTGCTCTACCTGCAGCACGGCGGCGGCGAGGACGAGACCGGCTGGATCCGCCAGGGAAGGGCGAACTTCATCCTCGACAACCTGATCGCGGCCGGAAGCTGCAAGCCGATGGTCGTCGTGATGGCGTACGGGTACGCGCGGCGTGCCGGCCAGCCCGCTCCCGACCTGAGCGGGAAGGCGTTCGGCTCGCCGGAGATGATGAAGGCCATGCAGGACATGGCGGCGGCGTTCGAGGACGACGTGACGCAGGCCCTGATCCCGTTCGTCGACGGGACCTACCGGACGATCGCGGACCGCGATCACCGCGCCATGGCCGGCCTCTCGATGGGAGGGATGCAGACTTTCCAGATCACGCTGAAGCACCTCGACCTCTTCTCCTACATCGGCGGGTTCAGCGGAGCGGGCGGGCTCCAGATGATCAGCGGCGAAAAGCCGGACTGGAAGGCCGCATACAACGGCGTGTTCGCCGACCCGGCCGCCTTCGCGAAGAAGGTGCACCTGCTGTGGCTGGGTGTCGGGACGGTGGAGCCGGAGCGGATGCGCGCCGGCATCCAGGGGCTGCACGCTTCGCTGACGGAGGCGGGCATCCAGCACGTCTATTGGGAGTCGCCGGGCACCGACCACGAGTGGCAGACCTGGCGGCGCGATCTCAAGGACTTCGCGCCGAGGCTCTTCCAGTGACCCGTCGCGGAACATTCGCCTGCGCCATGGCCCTGGCGCTCCTGCCGGCGCCTGGCCACGCCCAGGCTACGGCCTCCCCCACCGGCTCGACGGCCAGCGCCATCGTCCACGCCGACCAGCCGGGCCCGGTCGTGAGCAAGGACATCTACGGCCATTTCGCCGAGCATCTCGGCCGCGGCATCTACGAGGGGATCTGGGTCGGACCGGGCTCCCCCATCCCGAACACCCGGGGGATCCGCAACGACGTGGTCGCCGCCCTGAAGGAGCTGAACATCCCCGTGCTGCGCTGGCCCGGCGGCTGCTTCGCCGACGAGTACCACTGGAAGGACGGGATCGGCCCCCGCGAGAAGCGCCCGTCCATGATCAACACCCACTGGGGTGGAGTAGTGGAGGACAACAGCTTCGGCACCCACGAGTTCATGGACCTCGTGGAGCTGCTCGGCACGGACGCCTACATCACGGGCAACGTCGGCAGCGGTACTCCACAGGAGATGATGGAGTGGGTCGAGTACATGACCTCCGACGCCGTCTCCCCCATGGCCAACCTGCGGCGCCAGAACGGCCGGGAGAAGCCCTGGCGCGTGGCGTACTTCGGCATCGGCAACGAGCCATGGGGCTGCGGCGGCAACATGCGCGCCGAGTACTACGCCGACGAGTACCGGAAGTACAACACCTTCATCAAGAACTACGACCGCAGCAAGCCCATCTCCCGCATTGCCGCCGGCTCGAACGCCGAGGACTACAAGTGGACCGAGGTGATGATGGGCGTGGCCGGGCGGCGGATGGATGGCCTGTCGCTCCACTACTACACGCTGCCCACTGGCAACTGGGGAGCGAAGGGCTCGGCCACCGCTTTCGGTGAGGACCTGTGGTTCGGGACGCTGCAAGAGACGCTGCGCATGGACGAGCTCATCACCCGGCACGCGGCGATCATGGAAAAGGCCGAGGCCGACATGAGGTCCGGGCCCATGAGCCGGCCCGGCGCCGACAAGAAGGTCGGCCTGGTCGTCGACGAGTGGGGCACGTGGTACGACGCGGAAAAGGGCACGGAGCCCGGCTTCCTCTACCAGCAGAACACCCTGCGCGACGCCCTCGTCGCGGCCCTCAACTTCCACATATTCCAGCGCCACGCCGACCGCGTGACCATGGCCAACATCGCGCAGACGGTGAACGTGCTCCAGGCGATGATCCTGACGGACAAGGAGAAGATGCTGCGAACGCCGACCTACTGGGTCTTCCAGATGTTCAAGGTCCACCAAGGCGGCACGTTCCTGCCCGTCGAGCTGCAGTCACCTGACTACGCGTTCGGGCAGGAGAAGATCCCGATGGTGAGCGCGTCGGCCACGCGCGCGGCCGATGGCTCGGCGGTCCACCTCTCCCTCGCCAACGCCAGCCCCGGGCAGGCGGTGACAGTGACCGTGAAGCTGGACGGGCTCGCGCCGAAGTCCGTCGCCGGGCGCGTCCTGACGGCGACAGCGATGAACGCGCACAACACGTTCGAGGCGCCGAATGCGGTGCAGCCGGCCGTGTTCGACGGAACGAGCCTCGTGGGCGGCACGCTGGAGGTGAAGCTGCCCGCGAAGTCGGTGGTCGTCCTGGCCCTGAAGTGAACCTGATTCGAAGGTCGGCTGTCGCGGGCGCGCTCGCCCTGGCGATGCTCGGCCCCGGCCCGGGGTACGCCCAGAGCGCCGAGGGCGGCAGCGACTGGCCCGGCCCCGGCCAGCTCTTCGTCGGCACCTGCTACCAGCCGGTCGACCGCAGCCCCGAGCAGGTCAAGCGCGACATCGCGCTGATGAAGCAGGCCGGCTTCAAGGTGGTGCGCATGGGCGACCTGTCGTGGGACTACTTCGAACCCGCCGAAGGCAAGTTCGAGTTCCAGACCTTCGACGGGGTCATGGACGAGATGCAGGCGGCCGGGATCAAGGTCATCCTCGACATCCCCGGTCAGCCGGCGCCGACATGGCTGCATCACAAATACCCGGCCGTCGACATCGTCACCCAGCAGGGCAGCCGCCTCCATGCGGCCGAGCGCTACATGGACGACATCAGCGACCCGGACTACAGGCGCCTAGTCAAACGCCTCGCCGACACGCTGACAAGGCGTTATGCCAAGCATCCGGCTCTGTTCGCGATCGGATTCGACAACGAGATCGGCAACGGCTTCATGTCGTATTCGCAGGCCGACCGCGATCGCTTCGTCGGCTGGCTGAAGCAGAAATACGGCAGCATCGAGGCGCTGAACAAGGCCTGGGCCACGCAGCGCTGGTCGCGCCGGATCAACACCTGGGACGAGGTTGCGCTGCCCTATAGCGACGGGCCGGGGCCGTTCGAGCGCCAGCTCGACCTGCGTCGCTATTGGTCCGACGTGACGATCGGCGCGCTCACGGATCTGGAGGCCATTCGAGAGAGAAACGCCCCCGACAAGCCGGCCATCTCCAACCTCTGGGACAGCTCCGGGCGCAAGGGCTTCGACTACCTGTCCACCTATCGGCGGTACGTGAGCTACGGTGCTATGGGCTTCTACCCCGGTGAACCCGTGGGTGCTGCCTTCGAGGCGCTGATGATGAAGGCCGGCATGTCGGCGCCGATCTGGTTCAACGAGTTCACCGCCGGCGGCGGCGGCTACTACGGCACGAAGGGCCGGTCGCGGATGTGGGCCCACATGGGCCTGTTGCTCGGGGCCCAGGCGGTGCTGGCGTGGACCTTCAACAGCCACTTGGGCGGCGAGGAGCAGGCGCTGTTCGGCCTGGTCGACCACGACGACCGGCCGTCCTGGAAACTGAATGAGTTCGCGACCATCGCTGCCGATTTCGGCAAGCTGCAGACGCTGGGCTTCCCCAGGATGACCAAGCCCAAGGTCGCGATCGCATACTCGTTCGAGAACGTCGTGGCGTCCAGTCCGAACGGGCCGTCGAACACCGTACGTCAGTACATCGCGACGCCTTACCTGAAGCAGGCGCATGGCGCCTTCGAGCCGCTGTTCAAGGACAACATCGACGTCGCGGTCATCAACATCGCCCACGAGGATCTGAGCAGCTATACCCTGATCGTCGTGCCGGGCCTGTATCTGCTGGACGAGGCTGCGGCCGACGCCCTCAGGAAGTTCGTCGACGGCGGCGGCACGGCCATCATGACGGCCTGCTTACATCACCGACGAGTTGTCCATCACGCGCATCCTCGC
>CAYZLC010000038.1:0-12462 GCA_964479365.1 uncultured Dehalococcoidia bacterium | reverse complement strand
CGCCCCCCCCCCCCCGGAACTGCCGCCTACCCCGGCGATGGCTGCTCGGGATCAGGTGGTGAGTGTCTCCAGTATCGAACCGAGGGAGACACCAGTAATGCGCTGATACAGCATCAGGGCCTGGAGATCGTTCATGCCTGCAATGTAGTCGCCGACCACGCGGTACAGTGCGGCATCTTTCTCTTCTTAGGAGAGCCCGCCCGATCCTTTTCCTTGTCGAGTTCCTCTGCGTACAGCCTGGGCAGAAGGTCGGGATACTCGAGAACCGTAGAACAAATCTCACGGATGATCGTGCTTTGACCAACTGCTCTCGCAACCATGCGGGGCTCGAAGATCACGTACTGCCAGGTGAGCTCCTTGAGGACTGCGATCTCCTTTTCTAGGTCGTCACCGATGATCACCTTCCTTCTGTCGCCGGGCCCCGGCGCCGGTTTCTTGCGGTCGGGGATCACAAGCTTCGCAGCTGTCACGTAGCTCGCTATCAGTCCGGATGTGAAAGTGCGGAGCTTGGCTCGCTCGGCTCTAGTACCACCATATGGGCGTTCGAACGGAGCCCACCGAAGCAGTCCTCCCAGTGCCGCTCCAAGATCATCTTTCGAGTACTTTGACCTTTCGCCCTGGCTCTCCCAGCGGGCGAATACTCTGTCAAGGAAGTTGCCGACCTCAGAGTCGCCGCGCCAGCCGCGTAGTCGTTCGTGAGCGCGTAGGCGCTCACCCAACTTGCCTCTGCTTCTGCTCCTGCTAGTCCCGCCGCTTCCCTCGTCATCCGCGTCTGCCTCTCGCGCCTCCTGTGGGAAGGGAGCAGGCGCCCCCGCAGACGCCAAGGCAGTGCGGTTGTCGAACGTAGCATTCCCCTTGGGCTTACCCCAAGGACTACAATCTGGTCCGCCCAGGATATGTCCGACCTCGAGACCAGAGCGCTCCGAAGGCGCATCCAGCTCCCAAGCCACTCCTCGCACGCTGTGGTGATTGAGCAGGCGATCGTGGTCGGAGACGCGTGCCTCGTCCGTGTCCGCCGCCCAGATGGCGGTCTGGAGGACGTCACCCTGGACTCGAGCGAGCTGGAAGCCGCGCTCGCTACTCGTCGGCGGCGGCGTTCAAGTTCGGTTTCAGAGGCGGCATGATGCCGAGGAGTTCCAGAGCGAAGCGGGCGCATACGTGCTCTCGCCTGGCCTTGCGTCACAGATCGTGCAGACCGTCCCAGCGCCTAGAAGTGGTGTACAACCGTCGACGGAGTTGGAGCCTCCCGGGGTCGGACCCGAACGGTCACCATCACAGGTGCCTTCTCCGCCACCGCCACCCTTGCCGAAAGGGGCGACACCGACCAGGTACATTCTCGAGGCGAACGTAGGAACGAAGCAGGCCTGGTACAAGCTCGCGATGGCCCTCAATGAGCTCATGACCATGAGCGCGGGTTGGAAGGTTGTGCTCGAAGCTGATGCGACGCAGGGGCTGGGTTCGACGTCGTAAAGGTCCGGAACAAGGTCCTGGAGCTCCTCGTCGAGGCCGGGATCGAGCACTCGGCCACGCCCACGAAGGAATAGGCGCCGAGTCGGGTCGCGGCGATGTCAAGAAGAGGGGCTTATTATAAGCCGTGAGTCGGGAGTACCCGAAGAGCGAAGTGGTGGCCGAGTCGATCGTGAAGGCCCTCCAGGCGTCAGCCGGTGTTCATCCTGTGTTCCGGGTTGACGAGCCCGAACTGCGGGCGCTCGCGGCCCGTCTTCGGCCGCTCTTGGAGGCCGCGCAGAAGGACGAAGAGTGGGATCCTCTCGACTACTTGCTCGGTGCGCTCCACGCCTTGTTCCGCGCGATGCAACTCGAATTCGCCGATCGGAGTGCACCCCTTGACGCTGCGTACTGGAACGGTCCCCTGACGCGAGTGCGGTACATGCAGGCAGGCGACATCAGGACTGATGGGAAGTGGCTCGCCGGTTTCTACTTCAACGCCGCGCTGGCTCGGATTGCAGCCGCGTTGGACAGGATAGTGACCCTGGTCGAAGTGCGATCTCACGGAAGGAAGAGCTCGGGCAAGTTCTGGGAGCGACTCCAAGATCTCGGTTGGGGCACATGGCACGACCCCGACTTCGAACTGGCAAGTGGCCAGCCCAGCAAAGCGTACAGTACGTACGCCGAGGTCAACTTCCTGAAGCATGATCCCAAAGGACGCGCCACGGGTCGACAGGTCACGTTCGCCGACGCGATCTCTGCGTTCGGTGAAGTCCTCGATCTGACGCAGCGGCACGTTCGACTCGGTGGCGTTGCTCCACCCTGATCGCCGCACCCGAGCTCGCCCCCGTCAGGCTGTAATCTGCACCCTCACCCGCGCGGCGGCCAGCCGCGTTCGGATGAGCGTGTAGAGATTCACCGAGGTATCCTCCGATTCCAGAGTCGCAACGAGTGCAAAGCGTTGGCTCGCCTCGGCGTGTCTCGGGCGCGTGGCCTTGGCAGTCACGGCAAGGCGATAGGTGTCGCCGTACTCGCCGCGGCTCCAGACGAACCGGTTCTTCTGCACGGCACCACGCTGTTGCGGTCGCTTGGGAAGCCGACCCGTCATGAAGACGGACCGCGTCTTCGAGGTGGGCCGTTCAGGCTCGACGGATGAGACAGGCTCGGCGACGTCCGCTTCCGCCTCGGCTGCAATCGCTCGCTCGACCTCCTTCTCGGGGACGTCGCCGCGAGCCAGCCCCCAGGTCAGGCGAATCCCTGCGGGCCGATCTCGATCTACCGCAGAGACAGGAGGATCGTAGGCCAGCGTGACCGTGATGACCTTCTCCCCTCTTGAACGCGCAAGCTCAGGAGGGACCGGCACGTCGAAGACCTTGACCTCGTCGACCTGCACGACGCCCTCGTAGTAGAGGGTCACACGATTGGGCCTGCAGAATAGCGCCCGATCGGAAACCGGAACCCCGAACCCGCACGTCGCGAGAATGTCGGAGTCCTTCCACCCGGCGACACCCTCGGGAAAGACCGCGGAGTTCACGACAAGGGCCCGCAGCATATTCGCGGAGGCCTCGGGGTAGCGCTCCAAAATGCGAGCGGCAAGGTGGGACACCTTGGGCGCCGCGATGCTCGTGCCATTCGTAAAGGTGAGTAGCTGGCCTTCCGGAAGCCGATGGCTGGTTGTCGGGACGTCCAGGGAAGGATCGCTGGAGACCCAACGCGGTGGTGAGCCGGCATAGGCGATGTTGCCACCGACCTCCACCACCTCTGGCTTCACCACATTCTTGAGGCCGCCCGCCAATGAGAAGGGCGCCGGGGCTCGCTTGGGTGCGCCAGCGGTGCGGTCGGCGCTCGAAGGATCCCCATCCGGCGTGATGGCACCGACCGTCAGGGCCGTCAGCGCCTCGGCGGGGCCAAGCACGCGCCAGGACGACGCCTTCAGGTGCGCTGGGTAGGCGTTCGCGATGGCGATAGGGTCACCGTCAGGAACTCGGTTACCGGCTGATACGACTGAGAGGACGTCGTACTCGCGCGTCAGCTCGTCGAGTTCGACCGCGTGCGGAGACAGATACCCGCGGCAGGGTTCCATGCCGTAGGACAGATTGAAGACACGGCATCGATCTCGCGCGTGCTCGACCACGGACCGAAGGAAGGGCATGCGTCTCGGATGAAACTTGGCGTTGTCGTCGAGGACCCGAGCGTTCAGAAGCCAAAGCTGGGGCAAGAACGCCTTCGCGGCGACCGCCGCGGCGACGTCCTCGTAGAGAGCAATCCCAGCAACGTGCGTTCCGTGGCCCGCTCCGTCGACGAGTGGCACCGGGATTGGAGGCCCGAGCTCTTCCGGAAACGACCGAGATCGCGCGGAGAGCACCGCAGGCTCCAGGAGTGGATGGCCCTCGAGCAGACCCGAATCAACGACGCAGATCGCAGGTGCAGTTGGGTCTGGCGGCGAGAGTTCAGGGACTGAGTCGATCGAGAAACCCGTGATAGCGGGGACGACTACTTGAGCTCGCGGTGGCAGGTCCACTTCTGCAACGTCGTCGCGGAATTCAAGGAGTGCGGCAAGCGACTGGCCGCCAAGCCGTACTCTAAGTGCCGTAAAGCTTCGCTCGAGGGCGCGGTCAAGGACCTCGCCGCCACCCGTGGAGACAAAGGATTCGACCGCGCGGACAGCCTGAGGGTTGGGAACGTCGTCTTCGAGCGGAAGGAGGAGTACATCGACGATGTATTCGACCTTGGGATCGATGCGGATCGCCTTGAGGCGTTCCGACGTCCTGTCCTCGCTGGTCCAGGGGCTAATGCGTTCGATCTTGGCGAGTGCAGCCAGCTTCCTTCTCTCACTGGCGTAAGAGTCCACCTGTGCATCCAGCTGCGACAGCGCGTGGTCTGTCGAGTAGGCGGCGATGACCGACCGTTCCCTGCGGTGCACGGGAATGAGTCCTAACGACTTGACCTCGATATCCGAGAGCACCGTCTTGGGAGCCACGTCGAGGCGGACGTACGGTACATCTGTCGCGAGGGAGGGGAATCGTTCCTCCGCAGCCCTCAAGTGCTCCCGAACGAGGTGCGCGCCTGTCCGAAGAGCCGCGGCGTGTGTAGCGGGAACTCGCTTGGGCGGCGGGGGAAAGCTCGGCCTCCTCTTCTTGCGGAAGAGGCTTCGGGGTGGTGGCAGTCGAAGGAGCGGTTCGCGATCGTCTCCTGCCACGGCGTCCGGTTACGGCTCTGTTCGGCCCGAGGAAAGCGCGATTCGACCGCGGTGCTCCAGCAACTCGGACTCCATCACCGCCGCAGTCAGTTCTCTCGCGTGGGCCAAGAGCATAGCCTTTGTCGCCTCGAAGCAGATCTTCTCCGCGTCCGCGAAGGTGAAGCCCGACATCCGCATCGCCAGGTCGTGAAGGTCGATCCCGGCTTTTCGGACGCCACGAAGCCGCAGGGTGAGCAGGCGTTCGATCTCGGCGGTCGATGGCCTTTCGAAAGAGAGGACCTCGTCAAAGCGTCGCCAAAGGGCTTCATCGAGAAGGCCATGATGATTGGTCGCCGCGACCACCAGGCTTCCACGCGGATGGGAGTCGAGCAGTTGAAGAAAGGTCCCAACAACTCGCTTGAGCTCGCCAACCTCTTGAGGATCGTCGCGGTCTTTCCCGAGAACGTCGAACTCGTCGAAGAAGAGGATGGACGGACGTCGCGCGGCGTACTGGAGCACCCTCCGAAGGTTCGTGGCTGTCTCCCCTAAGTACGAAGAGACGATCGCGTCGAATCGCGCGTAGAGGAGCGGCAGGCCCAGATCGGCGGACAGGACGTCAGCGCACAGGGTCTTGCCGCAACCGGGTGGCCCAATGAAGAGGAGACGCGTCTTCGCGGGCAGTCCTCGTCGAGCGAGATCGTCCAACGAATGCATCTCGGCTTCTATGCGATCAAGCCTGCGTTCGAGGGCCGCCGAAAGAACGATCTCGTCGCGCGTCCGGGTGGGTTGGCGGAGCTCCACCAATGCCGCGTCTCGGTCGGGATCGCGCGGCAGCGAGCCGAACTCTACGATCCGTTCAGGACGGGCCATGAGCTGTTCCTTTCGGGATTATGCCACCCGGTCCGGGGCATTCTCCCATGGATCTGAGCGCCGGAGGTCCGATCCGAGCGTCGATGGGGACGACGCCTCGGCCGGCGTTCGCCTCGTGCGGCCGGCGCCGTCCGAGTCCGTGTTCCACCAGGCCCCTCCGCGAGATGGCGTCTCGTTGTGCTCACGCCTCCCCGGTCGATCCATCCACCTCGGTGCGCCTCTTCGCTGTGAAGCGCGCCAGCATGTAGCCGACGATCGCGTTGTCGAGTACCTTGGCCTCGCCTTGGCACAGGTACGAGCGCCGGACGCCAGACCGAATCTCCTCCGAATGCCGACGTGCCAGCCGGCAGAGATGCGGGAACACGAACCCGAAGACCGCTCTCGCGCCGCCTGGAAGCACCATACCCGCATTGAGTCCATAGAAGAACCGGCCGGTGTACCTGCGGTCGATCGGTGGCACGAGGTCAGGAAGAAGGAAATGCAGCATCTTGGCGTTGGCGACGAGGGGCGAGCCCGACGCCGAGATCCCCGGACGTTGCACCAAGTCGGCAAGTCGCTCGGTCACGATGCCAGTTTCCCCTTCGCTCAGAGCCGTGATGCGCTGCTTCGACAGGGCGGTCGTCGGCTCGATCAGGCCGCGCAACGCCGCCCTGAAGGTCGAGAACTCGGTGAGCTTCGTGGCCACGCGTGCGCCCATCCGATGCATGCCCCAGCTCGTGAGCGTGGCGTAGGCGAGCTCTACCAGGCGGTCATTCGATGCGAGATCCGACAACGAGCCGACGCTCCGGACGAGCTTAACCACCTCCTCGTAGAAGTAGACGGAAGGCCCCGAAAAGATTCGACGTGATTCGAATTCCGCCAGACACCGATCGAAGGTCGCATCGAGCGCGGCCAAGTGCTCCTGGACGTTCCAACGCGACCGCCGGCGGGACGCGTTTCCCGGCTCGGCACGGTAGAACTCGACGCGCTCGTCTCGCAGGCTCGCGCGTGCGCGGAAGCCAGCGCCGAGCCAGGTGCGGCTCTGCCAGGACCGCAGGGAGTTGGACCACCAGGCGGCGTGCTTGCGGGCCGAGTCGGGAAGCCGCGCTCCAAGGATCGACTCGATCTCGCCAAACCGGAGGGTGACCGCGGCTGCACCCACCTGCTGCAGATGGTCCGTCAGGGCTTCGTAGCGGTGCGCCATCCGGGAAGCATCGTACGCTCGTTCGTGTGCTAACAAACGTTCGGCCAGCCAAGATCCGCGAGGCCACTCCAAGGGCGATTTCGAGTAGCTTGTTGCGGACCAAGAGGCGCTAATGACGCTCATCGTAGGCATCCATGTGTCAGGCGTCCTATGCCTGGCGGCCGACACGCGCATAACCATCAAGAAACCCGATGGCTCGAGCAAGTACGAAGATACCTGCCTGAAGCTGGAACACGTAGCGCCACGGATCGTCATCGCAGGCGCCGGCAACGTCGCGATGATTCAGCGTCTTCTCGCGGCGATCAAGAAGAGCGTGACGATCAGTCTCAACGATGCCACGCCCCTGCGTGCTCAGCTGGAGACAATAGTAGTGCCAGAAGTCGATGCCTTTGTGGCCTCGGGCGGCTCGTACACCGACGCCCGGTGTTGCCTGGTCTTCGCTGGGACGAGCGCTAGTGAGACCACGTGTGTGCAGGCAGAGGTCTTCCGCGACGCGCTGATGCGGTTCGAGGAGGCGAATCTCAAGAACTTGCCGGGTGTGGTGCGCAGTCTGCTCGATCCCAGGAACGCGGCAAACCTGCAGATGTTGATCAACAACCTCCAACAGAGCGGCCCACATCTTCGGCAACAGGTGGTTCGCGCCCTGCAGGCTCGGCGTGCCGCGGAAGATGCGCTTACGCTACCGCTACCCGGAACTCAGCTCTTTGCCCTCGAGGTCAAGCCTCCAAGTCCCTTGTCGATCGTCGATGCCGGCTGGGGTGAGACCCTGGTCTTTGGCTCAGACACTCTCTCACGGTCCGACACCGGTGAGCTGGCCGCTCGGATCGAGTTCTCCCGGGACGGTGAGTCCACCGAGAAGCTGTTGCTCACAGCCGCGATTACCGAGATTGCCGAGAGGCAACCCGGCGTTGGTGGCGGCGTGGTGACAACCTTCCTCAGCGAGAGAGGCTTTGCCTTCATGCTCGGCAGGGTGTGGGGAGAGAACCGTTCTGGTGGCGATCTTGTGCTCGCGTCGGAGCTCGAAAGACATCCCGACGCACCACCTCCGCATCGCCTCGTGATGCGCTCCGGTGGCGTGCGGCGAGGATTGATCGGGATGAGCGTGTGGACCAGCTCTGGCAGCGCGAGCCTCTGGGCCTAGGGAATGTCCCTCAACTGTTCCTTTTCTCGGTGAGAATCGGGCCGAAATCATCCGGAGGGCATGTGAGCTAATTGCCCTTCGCGTCAGGATCGGGCAGGTTGGACTCGGCTGGCGTGGACGGCTCTTCCTCGATTCGAATCCTACCTGAGGAGCCATTCCTCCACTGAGCCCTCTGGACTTGCGCGGCCGAGGCTTCACTCGTTGCGTAGAACAACCGCCGGCTGCACACGAGTGGCGCCTCTGGCCGGCACGCAACAGGCTATGAGAGCAACCGCCAGCAGGAGGACGGTGACCGCGACAAACGTGAACGCATCGGCTGCCCCTATGCCGAACAACAGGCTAGACATCAGTCGCGTAAGGACAAGCGCCGTCAGCAGGCCGACGATGACGCCGCTCGCCACCACTTTCATGCCCTGACCCACGATCAGCCGGAGCACGTCGCCCGCATTCCCACCCAGCGCCAAGCGAATGCTGATGTCCTTCGCGTGCTGCTGAACGTAGTACGCCATGACGCCGTAAATGCCGATGGCCGAGAGGGTGAGGGCGACGATCGCAAGCCCGCCCACCAGCATCGACAACGAGCGCGGCCTCTGCAGAGACCGTGCGACCAGTTCCTCCATCGTGGCTACACTGGAAAACGGCAGACTCGGATCTAGCGCCCGGATCACTTGCCGGACAGCGGGCAGCACCGTCAAGGGATCGGTCCCCGTCCGCAGCAGGAGGTACCGGAAACGTGACGTCGCCTCCTCGATCGGATGCGACCCTCGCCCGGCCATGGGCCAGTAGACGGTTCCTTGATCGGGCTTGTCCAGGCCGGCGTACTTGACCTCGCTGACGACGCCGACGACGGTGGTCCACGGGCAACGCGTGCATCCTCCTTCCCGGAATCGCTTGCCGACGGCTCCATCGTTCGGAAAGAACCGCTTCGCCCAGGCCCGATCCACCACGACGACTTCGACATCAGGCCCGCCCCCGTCCCGCTCGTCGAAGGCACGACCCTGTACGAGGCTGAGACCGAGGAGGCGAAAGTACTCCGGCGTTACGGAGACCCACGGCGTGACAGGTTGAGACTGCCCGGGCGGAGTCGGCGAGTCCTCCAGATCGAAGTTGTTGAAGTTGCCCACATCGTTGGGCGGCCGACCATCGGCAAACGCCACCCCCGAGACGCCAGGGAGCGCCTCGATTCGTCGCTGGACCTCGTCCCAGAAGGCGGCGACGCGCCCCGGCTCGGGGTACTGTGCCGCCGGCAGCAGAATCGAACCGCTGAGCAGGTTGTGGGTGTCGAAGCCCAGATTGACACGTCCGAGCTCGTTCAAGCTGGCCAGGAGCAGCCCCGCGACGACGAGTAGCGGCGTGGCGATCGCAAACTGACTTCCGACGAGCAGGCGTCGCAGGCGACGGACGGCCACGCTCCCTGTTGAAGAGCGTCCCCAGGAGCGCAAGGACTCGTCCACCGGGCCGCCGCTCCCATGCACCGCGGGGACGAGACCGAAGAGGAGGCCGCTGGCAGCGGTCACTGCAGCCAACACCCACAGGGCTGACCCGTCGAGCGTGACTTCCTGCGTGCGAGGAAAGTAGCTGGCCCCGAGGTTGCGCAGGAGTCCGATGCCGACCCAGGCCAGCGCGACCCCCACGGCGGCGGCGCCCATCGCGAGCAGGGCGCTCTCAGCCAGCAAGTGCCGAATCACACGTCCGCGCGAGGCCCCCAGGGCCGTGCGTACGGCCAGCTCAAGGCGGCGGCTCGTCACGCGCGCGATCAGCAGATTGGAAGCGTTCGCGCACGCGATCAGCCACAGGAGACCCACCGAGGCCAACGACAGGCCGGCGGTGGTCCCGACATCGCCGACGACATGCGCTTTCAAGTCCACCATGCCCCACGACGCCTTCTCGTCCTGATAGGAGGCTTGCCAGACCGGAAACATGCGCCGGTTGATCGCGCGCATTTCGCTCGCGGCCCCTGATCGTTGCGATCCATGCGGTAGACGCCCGAGCACGGTGATGAAGAAAGGTCCCTTGCGCGGCGGGGTGTCCCACTGCGCCGCCACGAAGAACTCTTGTCCCTCTTCCAGCGGGCCCACCGCCTGAGGAAGGACACCGGTGAGCGTGTAGTCCGAGCCATCGAGCCGTATCGGTCTTCCAATGACGTCCGGGCGTCCGCCGAGGCGCTGTTGCCAGAATCCGTGGCTGACGATGACCGCCGGCACGCTGCCGGGTCGGCCATCCAACTCGGTGAAGGGTCGACCGAGGGCGGGCCGGATGCCGAGCAACGGGAAGTACGTCCATGACACCACCCTTCCCCGGAGACGCTCGGCAACGTCGCCGTCGCTCCAGGCCATGGCTCGACCGGTGTACCCCGCAATCTGCTCGAAACGTGTCTGGTGCGCTTGCAAGGCGAGGTAGTCGGCCACCGAGAAAGGAAACTTGTTGGGAGGGGCATCGGTGTAGATCCGAACGAGTTGGCCCGGATCTGCATAGGGAAGGGGCCGAAGCAGCGCCGCATTGATGGCGCTGAAGATCACCGTCGTCGCGCCGATGCCCAGGCCCACCGTGGCCACGATCGTCACCGCCATCAGCGGAGCCCGCAGCAGGCTTCGAAGACAGATCCGGAGGTCCTGCAACAGATCCCCGAGCATCAACCCGCGCTGCATGCGCTCCTCCTTCTCCTGGTCCTGCCGCCGGCAGTACTGCCTCGTCCCTTCCAGATCGCCGAATTGTCGGAGCGCTTCACGGCGTGCCGCTTCGGCCGACAGGCCACGGGCCCTCAGGTCCTCGACCCGCATCTCCAAGTGAACCTTCAACTCTTCATCGACCTCGGACAGCACCGCCTGGGGTCGCCGACGGAGGTACCAGAACGGCCGATGGCGATCGTGGGGTTGAGGCATGAGACGGCCTGTCGTTAGACGCCTTGAAGGACGGCCTCGACCGCGCGCGAATACCGTCGCCAGTTGGCTGCCTCCTGGCGCAATCGCTTGCGTCCGGCTGCGGTCAGCGTGTAGTAGCGCGCGCGACGGTTGTTCTCCGAAGGCCGCCACTCCGCCTCGACAAGGTCCTGACGATCCAGACGATGTAGCGCCTGATAGAGCGCGGCATCCTCGATCGCCAGGTCCCCGTCGGTTCGCTGATGGACCAGGGTCGCGATGCCGTACCCGTGCATCGGCGCGGAGGCCAGGGTGCGGAGCACGAGCAGGTCGAGCGTTCCTTGTACGAGTGGCAGCGGTCGAGGCGGCATGGCGTCCCCTTAGACGGTGTGGGGAAGAGGATAGTTCGACCGTCGACGCCCGTCAAGTCCTGGGTGCCGCATGCAGGCTGGACACCTTCAGCCACCGGGCGGCCCGGGCCGGAGGCGCATGCTATCCTGACTCCTCGCCCATGGATTTCGGGCAGGTGTACCAGACGTTGGCCTCGTTCCTCGAAGCGCGTGGCGCACGGGTGGCGGTGGTGGGAGCCCTCGGCCTTCACGGTTACGGGCTGACCCGCGCGACGGTCGACCTGGATCTGGTCACGGACGCCGTGGCTCGAGACGAGCTCGTCGCGTTCCTCGAATCCCAGGGCTACGAAACGCTCCATCGCTCCCCGGGGTACTCGAATCACCTCCACCCGCGGCCCAGCCTCGGCCGGGTGGACTTCCTCTACGTCGACGCCGAGACCGGTCGGCGGCTGTTCGACGGCTGCACGCCGCGCCTGACCTTGGGCGCGCGTACAGCCTTCGTCCCCCGGGCCGAGCATCTCGCGGCCATGAAGGTCCAGGCCATGAAGAACGACCCCCGCCGGGAGCTCCAGGACATGGCGGACGTACAGGCCTTGCTCCGCCTCCCCGGGGTCGACACGGCGGAAGTACGTGGCTATTTCGAGCGGGCGGGCTTGCTCGACAAGTACGATGCGATCCAACGCTCGCTCTGAGCCCTTGGACCTCGAGCACGGGCTGCCCACGACACCCGAGGACGTCGCAGCCCTGCGCCGCCTCCGTCGGCCTCCGCCGCTGTCGACGGAGGACTTCCTTCACTTCCTGGCCCAGCTCGAGCCACCGACGTGGGAGGCCTTGCGGTCGCGCAAGGGCCCGCAGGGCACGGAGCCCTTCCGGCTCTAGCGATCCCTGGGGGTTGCTTTACCCCATCCCGGCTGCGTTCAGGTAGCCGGCGATCGTCCGGGCGTAGTGGGGGAACGCCACCTCGGGCTCTTCGATCTCGGGGTGCCACTTCTTCTCCCATTCGAAGCAGTAGTAGCCCTTGTAGCCACCCTCCACCAGGACACGCACGGTCTCGCGAACAGGCACCGTGCCCTCGCCCGTCAACACGTAGCGCAAGCCGTCCTTCTCGGGCCGCGAGTCCTTGAGGTGCGTGTGCCGGACGAAGGAACCGAGGGCGCGCCAGGTCTCGACCGGTGTTTCACCGCCCGAGATTACGGTGTGGTGCGCGTCCCAGAGGAGGGCGACGTTGGGCAAGTTCACCGCGGTGAGGATGTCCTTCAGGTCGGAGGAGCGCGTGAAGTCGCCGTGCGACTCGAGAATCACTTCGACGCCGCTGCCCCGCGCATGCTCGCCCAGGGTTCGCAGTCCCTCGACGATCCGCGCCACGGTGACCTCGCGCATCTCTCCGGCCACGAGCTTGTCGCCGAACACGCGCACGTAGGGCACGCCGAGCTCGT
>CAYZLC010000037.1:9354-12486 GCA_964479365.1 uncultured Dehalococcoidia bacterium | reverse complement strand
ATCTCAGTGACCATTGGGTGGCGGTCCGCCAGCGAGTGGAGCTTGCGCTCCAGGTGCTCACCCTTCTTCGCCGCCTGCGCCGGGAGGTCGTGGTCGAGCATGTACTTAAGGACGGTGTATCCGACCTCGCAGGCCAGCGCGTTTCCACCGAACGTGGTGCCGTGCTCGCCCTGGCCGAGGACGGCGCAGTGGTCCTTCGCCAGGAAAGCGCCGATCGGGAAACCGCTACCGAGCGCCTTCGCCACGGCCATTGCGTCGGGCTCGATGCCGTAGTGCTGGTGAGCGAAGAGCTTGCCCGTGCGGCCGAAGCCTGTCTGGACCTCGTCCAGCATCAACAGTATGCCCGCCTCGTCGCACCAGGCGCGGACTTGCGGCAGGTAATCGTCATCCGGGACGTTGACGCCGCCCTCACCTTGCACCGGCTCCAACAGTACCGCCGCTGTCTTGGCCGTCGTCGCCTTCTTGATCGCCGCGATGTCGTTGAACGGCACGCGCACGAACCCCTCGAGCAGTGGTGTGAAAGGCGCGCGGTACTTCTCGGTGCCTGCGGCGGTAACCGTAGCTATAGTGCGCCCGTGAAAAGCGTCCTCGGCGACGATGATCTCGTACGCGCCGTCTCGCTGCTCTTTCCCCCACTTGCGCGCGATCTTGATCAACCCCTCGACTGCCTCGGCGCCGCTGTTGCAGAAGAAGACCTTGTTCAGCCCGGTGTTGTCGCACAACAGCTTGGCCAGCTTCACCTGTGGGATCGTGTAGTAGTTGTTCGAGGTATGCATCAGCTCCATCGACTGCCGCTCGATCGCCTTTACGACCTCCGGATGGCAGTGGCCAAGGCTCACAGCCGCGATGCCGGCCACGAAGTCAAGGTACTCGCGGCCTTCGAGGTCCCATACAAGCGTGCCGTCGCCGCGAACGAGCGTGATCGGCAGCCGTTTGCTGGTCGGCAGAAAGTACTCCTTCTCCAGTTCGATCCAGTTTTCGCTCATACGCTCCTCATCCCACGGCAGTGCCGATGATTCGCCGCTCAACGGCGCGTAGCAGCGCCTCCTCCTCGCGGCCGTCCACGATCACGCTCTCGCAGCCCGTGCGCGCGGCGGCAAGGCACGCCTGCACCTTAGGTATCATACCGCCTTCGATTACGCCCGAGTCCATGAGGCCCTCTGCCTCTACCGCCGAAAGGTGCGAGACGGATTTGCCATCCGACGAGCAGACTCCCGGCACGTCGGTCAAGAACACAAGCCAACGCGCCCCGATCGCGGCAGCGATTGCACCGGCCGCGCTGTCCGCGTTGACGTTCAGGAGCTGACCGGTCTCATTCTCGCCCTCCGTGGCGACGGCAATCGGCGCGAGGACAGGCACAAGGCCATCGTCCAGAAGTGAAGTGATTCGTCCGCCCGCCACGCTGGTGATCTCGCCGACGAATCCGAGGTCCGGGTCCAGCACACGCGCCCGAAGAATGCCACCGTCGGCCCCAGAGAGGCCCATCGCGGCCACCCCAAGCGCGCCCAGCGACGCGACGATCTCCTTGTTCACCAACCCCGCCAGCACGGCGACGACGACTTTCAGCGATTGTTCATCTGTCACGCGCAGCCCGCGCTCAAAACGCGTCGTAACGTTATGTCGCGCCAGCCACTCGCTGATAAGCGCTCCGCCGCCGTGCACTACGACCGGCCGCAGTCCTCGCCGCTGAAGCTCAACGACGTCTGCCAGCGCCGTGTCGTGGCTGCCGAGTGTAGAGCCTCCGATCTTCGCGACGAGGATGTCACCCTGGCTCCCGGCTCCTGGCTCCTGCCTCCTCACGTCGTGTACATGCTGTTGAGACGAACGAACTCTTCCGTTAGGTCGGAGCCCCAAGCGGTGGCAGCGCTGTCCCCGAGGCCCAAGGTTGCGCGGAGGCGGACCTCGCGCGGGGCGAGACAAGCTTTGGCGACGGCGGCTTCGAAGCTCTGCGGCACGCCGTCCCGAAAGAGGCACAGCTCACTTCCCTCGGGCGTGGCGAGGTAAAGCGCCGTGGTCTCTTGTTTCATGGCGGCGCCGCTGTTCCCGACGGCGGAGATAATCCGCCCCCAGTTGGGGTCGTGGCCGTAGATCGCCGTCTTCACACCCAGCGACTTCACGATCTCCCGCGCGGCCTTACGCGCGTCTTCGCTCGACGCAGCGCCTTCAACCCTTGCCTCGATGACTTTCGTCGCGCCCTCTGCGTCGCCCACTATCTCCTTCGCGAGCTCCGTGCAAACGACTCGAAGTGCGGCGCGGAAAACGCGTGCATCCGGATGCCCTTCATCGATCGGTTCGCCACCGGCGAGTCCGTTGGCCATGACTACGACGGTGTCGTCAGGACTCGTATCGCTATCGATATCGATCATATTGAAGGAATCGTCTACTGCCTCCTTGAGGGCCGACGCGAGGAACGGCTGGGTCACCGCCGCGTCCGTCGTGACGAAGCACAGCATCGTCGCCATGTTCGGGTGGATCATGCCTACGCCCTTGACGACGCCGCCCATCGACCAGCTGTTATCGCGCACGGCGACGTGCTTGGGCCGGGTGTCCGTGGTCATGATCGCCCGGGCGAAGTCGATCCCGCCGTCCGACGAGACCTCGATCTTCTCGATACCGGCGCTGATCCGGTCCATCGGCAAGAAAGTGCCGATGACGCCGGTCGAGGCAACGACGACCTCGTGAGGGTCGATGCCGAACTTCTTCCCTGTCAGCTGTGCCAATTGAATAGCGTCGTCGATCCCTTGCTTCCCGACCGAACAGTTGGCGCAGCCGGAGTTGGCCACGATGGCCTGCGCGCTCCCCTTTGCGAGGTGCTCCATCGACACAAGCAGTGATGCGCCCTTGAGCGCGTTCCGCGTGTACACTCCCGCCGCCACGCAAGGCGCCTCCGAATAGATCAGCCCGATGTCGAGCTTGTCCCAGTCCGTTCGCACACCCACATGCACGGCGCCCGCGAGAAATCCGCGCGGAGTGGTGACCGTACCGTCTGGGATGAGGGCAATCTCTTCGCCGCTCGGTCCGCCTCTCCTGGGTCCTGGCTCCTTGCTCCTTGCCCCTCTCACGGGTACACCGCCGGAGCGTCCAATCCCATCGTCTCAGGGAAACCGAGCATCGCGTTCATGTTCTGGACCG
>CAYZLC010000037.1:0-9344 GCA_964479365.1 uncultured Dehalococcoidia bacterium | reverse complement strand
GACGACACCTTCCGGAGAGAAACCCGAGTCCCCTTCACAGCCCCTGCGTTTCTGGCAGGCCGAACATCACGTTCATGTTCTGCACGGCCTGACCGGCGGCGCCCTTCACGAGGTTGTCGAGCACACTCACTACCACGAGCCTGTCTGTTCTCACGTCGACGGTGGGGTAGATCAGGCACATGTTGCTCCCGCGCGTCTGCTTGCTGGCCGGCGGCGAATCCACAACGCGAATGAACGGCTCGCCGTCGTAGAAGTCCGCATAGAGTTCACGCAGCGCGTCTCTCGCGCCCTCGCCCGGTGGCAAGCTGCCGTGCACGAGTGGCGCATAGCACGTCGAGAGGATGCCGCGGGTCATCGGGATGAGGTGCGGCGTGAACGTGACGCGGGGCGATCCGCGCGCTTTCGAGCCTTCGGCCGGCCAGACGCGCACCGTCTTATCGATGACCGCGGGCGCTTCTGACGCGGGCCACATCGCCGCCAGCTCCTGCACGATCTCCGGCAGATGGCGATGACCGCCGAGCCCGTATGCAGACACGCTCTCGTCCGCCTCAGCGAAGTGATACTTCAGGTCCAGGCCACGACCGGCTCCGGAGATGCCGGATTTCGCGTCGATGATGATCTCCGGACCGATGATGCCCGCTTTCACCGCCGGCGCCAGCGCCAGCAGCGCGCCCTCCGGGAAGCAGCCCGGGTTCGCGATCAGCTTCGACTGCCGTATCGCCTCACGGTTCAACTCCGTGAGGCCGTAGGTGGCCTCCGAAAGCAGGCCTGGCGCGGGGTGCTCGCCTCCATACCACTCGGCGTACTCCTTCGGGTTACGCAAACGAAAGTCGGCGCTGATATCGACGACGGGGACGCCCGCGCGGACGAGCGGCGCACACGCCTCGGCGCTGGCCGCGTGCGGCAGCGCGGAGAAGGCGAATTCGACTGAGCCGATCTCCTCGCCGATCGTGAGATCGTAGCAGGCGAGGTGCGGAAAGTCCTCCGCCAGTGGCTTGCCGGCGGCCCTCCGCCCGCTCACGCTCAAAACCTGCGCCTCGGGATGCGTGTACAGCAGGCGTGCGAGCTCCGCTCCCGCGTAACCGGTGACGTTTATGATTCCTATCTTGATCATGACCTGCTCCGGAGAAATGAACAGCCCCACCGTTTCGGTTTGCGGTGGGGCTTAGCGTACTCTGTCTGACTGACGCCGGGCTACCGGTGGACGCGCACAAGCCCCCCGCTTCGCGGTCGGGGCCGTCGCGGCGTCGTGCCGGTAACGTCGGGCGTCATGATGTGTATACGGTAGGCGTTTCGAGAGCGAGATGTCAAGTTGCTTGCACAAATCCCGCACCGGCAGGGCAGCCGTCCAACAGCGGGCAGCGCTGGCAGAGGGGGCGCTGGGCACGGCAGAGGCGGCGGCCATGCTTGATCAGCGAGATGTGGAACGGGTAGAACTCCTCGGGCTCGAGAATCGCCTCGAGGATGTCGTGCGCCTCCGCGGCCCCTGCCTTCGTTGGGACGAGGCCGAGGCGTTGGGCGACGCGGTGCACGTGCGTGTCCACCGGCAACGCCGGGCGGCCGAGCGCGAACATCAGCACGCAGGCAGCCGTCTTTGGCCCGACGCCCGGAAGCGAGCGCAACCATGCTCTCGCCTCGTCCATCGGCATCTCTTTCAATAGCGAAAGGTCGAAAGAGCCAAGGCGAGCCCACACCTCTTCAAGAATCCGCTTGATGCGCGGCGCTTTGATCCGCCCGAGGCCACCCGCCTGAATCTGCGGCACAATCTCATCGGGAGATGCCGACATCAGCTCCTCCCACGTCGTGAAGCGCGACCGAAGGCGCATGAAGGCCCGCCCGGAGTTGGTGTCCGACGTATTCTGCGAGAGGATCGTGAGGACGAGCTCGGACATCGGGTCGCCGTGCGGCCGCCAGACAGGCTCGCCGTAGAGGGCGGAAAGGCGCTCGATGATCTCCCGAGGAGCGAGCGGATGCGTTCGTTTTCGAGCCACGCCCCTAGGCTACAACGGAGCGGAGTGGCCCCGCTCGTCCTTCGAGCACGCATCGGGACGAGCGGCAAGGAGCAGGATTCGTTACGAAGGTGGTTCCTTCCCTCTCACGGTAAGTAGCTCGAACCATGAGCGGGCCCACAACATTCGACGTTGAGTGTAGCCTACGGGTGCGCTCCGAAGTACTCCCAGACGGCGCGCGAGATCTCGCGGATCGGTTCCCAGTTATACGAGCGGTCAGTCAGGACGGCGATTACGTACGGCCCGGCGGGGCCCCATACCAGCGCGACGTCGTGCGTGGCGTCAGTATAGCTGCCGGTCTTGTGGGCAACCGCCGTCTCCGGCGGAACGCCGGAGACAATGCCATCGCGGAATCCCTCCTGCCGCAGAAGCGATAGCATCTCGACGCGCGACGCTTCCGTGACACCGCCCTCACCGGCGGCGATCGCCGCCAGCAGCCGTGCCATGTCGCGAGCGCTTGCCGGCAGATCGCGATTCGCGTTCTCGGTCTCGCTGAGGCCGAGCGAGCGGAGCGTCTGATCAACGCGGACGGGGTTCAGTGTGTCCTGTAGCAGGGCTGCAGTCGGCGTGTCACTCACGATCGTCATCGCACGGACTGCATCATGAACGGAGACCTTGTCGCCCTCGATCAACCCGAGCAGTTCGAGGGTCTTCAGGTCCAACTCGATGTACTTTCTCTCGAGCGTCAACAGTCGAGCGAAGTCCAGCTCTCCAGCGTCGCGCTGGCGATATGCTTCGAGCAGCTGTTCGAGCTTGTAGAGGCTGGCAGCGTAGTAAACTTTGCCCTCATTGATTGCCGCGTAGCGGCCGTCGGCGAGGTTGTGTACGACGACCGAATACGCACCCTCGCGCCCGGCCAGCGAGGTTTCGATGGCCGCCCGAAGGCCGGCATCGTCCACCGGCGCAGCGAAGGCCGGTAGCGGCGGTGAGGGCACTCCGGAATCGAGCCAGGCGAGCGAGACGCTCATCGGCTCGCGCGGCTTCGGAGTGGTCTCCGGCGTGGCTATCACGCCGGAGACTACAGGCGACGCGGTCTGCGCGCCCCTTGTAGCCGTCGGCGTTGGCAGCACGCCGATCAGCACGTCTGACGGCTTCGATTCGGCGTCCCCGCCGCAAGAGATGAGCGAAAATGCGAGCGCGAGCACCAGAGGCAGCGACACGACGGTACTTGAACGCACCCCCGCATTATACTGATGCCGAAGGGAGTCTCATGACCACTGAGCCCGTGCGTCTGACCGCGCTCGCGTCCTGCGCCGGCTGAGCCGGCAAAGCGGGCGCTGAGTCCATAGCGCAGGTCCTGCGCTACCTAGCGGACCGCCCGGCCGGCAGCGACCCGAACCTGCTGGTCGGTCTCGACGCGCCCGACGACGCCGCCGTTTACCGCCTGAACGACGAGCAGGCGATCGTTATGACGACGGACTTCTTCGCGCCGCTCGTGGATGACCCTTACGACTACGGCGCCATCGCGGCCACAAACGCGATGAGCGACGTCTACGCGATGGGCGGCGAAGTCGTGCTTGCGCTCAACATCGCCGCCTTTCCCGACGACCTGCCGGGCGAGATTATCGCCAAGATCCTGCGCGGCGGCGCGGACAAGGTGACGGAAGCGGGCGGGATCGTCGCCGGCGGGCATACGATCATCGATGCCGAGCCGAAGTTCGGGCTCTGCGTCCTCGGCCTCGTCCATCCAGAGCGCGTGCTGACGAAGGCAGGTGCGCAGCCGAGCGACGCGCTGTTCCTGACGAAGGCGCTCGGCACCGGCATTGTAACCACCGCCGCCAAGCAAGACGCGGCCGCGCCCGAGCACCTCGACGCCGCCATTGAGAGCATGACGCGACTGAACCGCCATGCGTCTCACCTCGCGCGGGAGGCCGGCGCGCGCGCCCTCACGGACATCACAGGCTACAGCCTCATCGGTCACGGCTACGAGATGGCAGCCGCCGGCGGCGTCGCCTTTCGCTTCGACGCCTCCAGCCTGCCGCTATTGCCCGGCGCGCTCGAGTACGCCGACCGCGGAATCGTCACCGGCGGCGCGGCGCGCAACCGGCAGTACCTCGCAGGCAAAGTCAGAATCGCGGATGGGATCTCAGACGCGATGGGGCACGTGCTGTTCGACCCGCAGACCTCAGGCGGGTTACTGTTCGCCGTCGCGCCCGAGCAGGCAAAGGATGTGGAACAGCGCTTCGCGGCGGCGGGGGAGGCTGTGTGGCAGGTGGGGGAGGTCGTGGATGGCGAGAGAGTGGAAGTGCTCCAGTAAGGGCTACGCCACCTAGACTTCGGCCCTGTCCATTCGCTTATTCGCTCCCCTATTCGCTGACGATCGCCCGCATCGGCGTCATCTCCTTCAGTATCTCCGGCCGCTCCGTCAGGCCGATGTATTGCCACGAGTTCCGCACCGAGGGCTCGAACTCGTCGGTCGTGGCGGGCTCGAAGCCGTAGCGGGCGAAGAACGGCGCTGCGTGCATCGTGAACAGATAGACCCGCTTGGCGCCGTGCTGCCGCGCATAGTCCAGCCCGACCGTCACCAGGCGATCGCCCTCGCCCGTGCCGCGTAGTTCCGGCGCGACGACTACGGAGCGCAGGACAGCCGCTTCGCCGTAGATCTCGATCCCCGCGCAACCGGCGACGCGGCCGCCGGTGTCGAGCACCCAGAAGCTGTCCAGAAACGCCGCGATCGCCAGCGGCGGAAGCCATTCAGCCTTTAGCAGGCTCTCGATGGCCGGGATGTCCTCGGCGCGGGCGAGGCGAAGGTCTGCTCCAGGCGTCATGCGGTTAATTATGCACCCCCGCAAGCAAAGCTCGTCCGGCGCAAGCCTGAAGGCAAGCAGCTACGGATGGTGTGCGCCGCGTCCCCCGCCCTACATGGCGCGCAGGATGCGCACGCGCTCCTCGACGGGAGGGTGCGTGGAGAAAAGGTTGTTCATGAAGCTCTCGTGGCCCTTCAACGGGTTCGCTATGTAGAGGTGCGCGGTCGCCTTATTCGCCACCTCGAGCGGCTCTCGGTCCGCCGAAATCTTCAGCAGCGCGTCCGCCAACGCATCCGGGTTGCGAGAGAGCAGAGCCCCGGAGGCATCCGCCAGATACTCGCGCTGCCGAGAGAGTGCGAGGCGCATGATGCCGGCGATGATCGGCGAGATGGCGATGAAGATAACGGCGATGACGATGATCATCAGCGCCAGCGCCCCGCCCCCCTTATCGCGATTGCTCATACGCATGCCGGCGCCGAAGCGGGTGAACCGCAGCATGACATCTGAGAGCAATGCCACCAGGCCAACGACGACGGCCGCCAGCGTCATCAGCCGCGTGTCGTAATTGCCGACGTGCGAGACCTCGTGCGCCATCACGGCCTCCAGCTCCCGCTTCTCGAGCTTGTCGAGCAGGCCGCGAGTCGCCGCTACGTGCGCGTCCCCAGGGTTACGGCCGGTGGCGAACGCGTTCGGCGCGCTGTCCTCGATCACCCAGACCCGCGGCATCGGCAGGCCCGAGCCGATGCTCAGGTTCTCCACGATGCGGTAGAGGACCGGCTCCTCCTGCTTCGTTACCTCGCGTCCGCCTGAGATGCCGAGCACAATCGACGTGCTGGACCGGTACATGATGACCGCGATGACCATCCCGATGGCAGCGGCGACGCCTCCGGCCACTAGCGATATCATTACCTGTTGGCTGAACGTCGCGTAGCTGCTGAAGCCGATCACTGCCCCTATTGCTCCGAACAACAGCCCGAGAAAGACGACGAAGCCGCCGACAAGCATCCAGGTGCTCCGCTTGTTCTGATCGATCCTGTCGTAGATGAGGATCCGCTCGGCCTGGTCGAGACGAAGCGGCTCCGGTTGCCAGTCGCGGTCCTGCGCTCGTCGCGCCGCCCGCGCTGCCTGCTCGCTGCGCCGGGCGGCCTCCGCCGTTGCCGACACCTCAGGCGCTTCCCCGGGTACGGGCGGCGGGGCAGGCGGGGCCAGCGACATCGGCTCAATCTCCGCGACGGTCGTGGCCGCCAGAATGAAGCCGAAGCTATCCAGCGGCGTAATGACGTGCAGGAACTCACCCGCCCGCTCTTGAACGGTCACGATGGACCCCGCCGGCAGCGTCGCCACTACCTTGCCGGAGGCGTCCGGCGTCTCGTAAACGGGTGTCTCGCCCTTCAGGCGAAAGGCCCACTCACCGCCGGCCACCGCGGCGGCCGCCGTATCAGATTCGCTCACGTTGACTCTCCAATCCGCGGCACGGGGACAGGCTCTCTAGGAGCGCTATCAGGGATGTAACCGAACTGCTCCTGCTGCGTAAGCACCGCGAGAAAGCGACCGGCGGCCTGGCTGACGGTTATGAGGGCGCCCGCGGGCAGTCTCTCCAGCACCGCCGAGGCGTCGTGGGGCTGCTCGAAAACGGGCGTGCTCCCCGCCGTCAGGCGGAAGGCCATTAGCTCGGCGGGAGGCGCGACGTCGTCTGCAAGGTCGTCCGCCGTAAATGCGAACAACGGACCGCGGGGCTCAGGGACGTTCTGCGCAACCTGATCTTGTCCTCGCTGCGCGAACTGTTCGCCCGCGTCGTGCGCTCGATCCAATACGGACTGTGGAATGCCGGCGCCCATGCCGGCAAGCAGCGCGACCCGCTCGTCTAGCGGCGGATGGCAGGCCGGCCAAACGCGGTCCAACCAACCGGCGTCACGCAGAGGGTCGACGGTCCAGAGGTGAGCGCTCGCGCGGGCAGCGTTCAAGCCGCGGCTTCCGCCAACGTCCATCTTCGTAAGCGCGATCGCGAGCGGCTCGGCGCCGCGAGCAAGGAGCACAGCATCGGCGTCCGCGAGAAACTGGCGGCGGCGCATGACCGCGACGCGGATGAACTCAGCCACTATGGGAGCGATGAAGAGCGAGTAGAATGGGACCGACATGGCGGCAAGCAGGGCCCAGCCCGCAGCGGGGTCCTCGCGGATGAGGACAACGCTGAAGACGAGGCTAGCCGGGATGCTGATAACCGTTGGCAGCCCGATATACATGAGCATGAACCAGCCCGCCGCCCAGTGGATACGGAAGAAGAAGCGGAAGAAGGCAACGACGGTAGTGAGGGGCAGGCGCAAGAAGGCGACAGCCGCGGCCAGCACCGTGGCCAATCGTGTGTCGTAGTTGCCGATCTGGACGAGCTCGTGCGCGAGCACGCCTTCCAGCTCGCGATGCTCCAGGAGCTGGAGCAGGCCGGTGGTGACGGCCAGCGACGACTCCCTGGGGTTCAGGCCGGCGGAAAAGGCGTTTGCGGCCGGCGAGTTAATGACGTAGAGCCCGGGCACAGGCAACCCGGCTCCGATGCACAGGTTCTCTGCCGCGCGCCAGAGGTCCGGATAGTCCTCCCGATCGGCAGGGTGCGCCCGAGACAGCCGCAGCAGGAGCGCGGCGCTGTACTTGTAGAGGATGACTGGCAGTGCGAGGACGATCAGACCGCCGAGGGTGGGAACGAGCACGACCCACAGTTCGACGTTGTCCCCGACGAGGCTGCCGCCCAGCGTGACAAGGCCGAAGGCCATGCCGACGAAGACCATGGCGACGACCCAGAAGTATACCGATAGATAGGCGGCGGCAGGCAGGCCGAGCAACGCGAAGACGATAACAAGGTTCCGCGAGGCGCGCTTGTTCGCCTCCACGCGGTCATATGCGAGGACGCGCTCGCCGTGAGGACGGACCACGTCCACCCGGCCATTCTCAGCGCCCGTTATGGCGTCGTTTTCAGCGTGTTCGTTCATATCGCCACCGGCGAGCAGACGCATGGCGACACGAAGTCGCGCATCTCTCAGCCCAGAATCGACCTCTTGGCGCTACGAGGGCTGCTGCCCCGGCTGCTCCGGCTGCGTATCCGTGGCGTCCGCAGCCGCTCCTGCTGGAGAAGTGGCCCGCACGTCGCTGAAGTCCACCCTTACCTCCGCGCGGCCTTCCTCGTCCGCCTCGAAGAACTCCTCGCGTGTGAAGCCGAACGTGTTGGCGATGAAGGCCGTCGGCACCGTCTGCAAACGGTTGTTGTAGTCGAGCACGTTGGCGTTGTAGAACTGCCGCGCGAAGGCGATCTTCTCCTCGATATCGGAAAGCTCGCGCTGCAACTCGCGGAAGTTCTCGGCGGCCTGCAGCTCCGGGTATGCCTCTGCTACGGCGAACAGGTGGCGTAGGGCCCCCGTCAGCATGTTGTTTGCCGCCGCCGCGTCGGGAATAGTTCCCGCCTGCTCGACCGCGGACCGGGCACGCGTCACCTCCTCGAACGTCTCCCGTTCGTGTGCGGCGTACCCCTTTACAGTCTCGACGAGGTTCGGGACAAGGCTGGCGCGGCGCCGCAACTGCACGTCGATGCCGGACCACGCCTCCTTCACCCGGTTGCGCGACCGGATGAGGCCGTTGTACATCCCGATGAAGATGAAGGCGCCGATCACGACAATCGCGACTATGACGCCGATGATTATGATTGCTGTCATCCGCTCCTCCTTCCCGCCACGGGCGGGGAGAGAATCAGGACAATTGCTCGCTAAATCTTAGCACGCGCATTCACCCTCTCTATTGATGTTCAAGACCGCCTGTTTGTTTCGCCGCGGAAGGATGTAGTTCAGTCCGCTCATGGTGAGGCTCTCGTACCATGAGCGGGCCGCAATATCATGGGTCTCCCCTTCATCCGCTCTTGACCCATCACCTCTCACCCGTCACCCTTTACGGCATGCCCATGCGCGTAGCCGAATTCCTCGCGCTCGTGAACCAACGCGCACTCGCACTGCTTCCTGCCGATCTACAAGACGGCTGCACCTCTCGCGTCAGCTCCGTCTGGCTCTGGCTGCACTTTCACCATCCGAAGGTCCACTATGAGGTGTGGCTCGCAAGAAAGACCGGCCGCATCGAGATCGGCCTCCACTTCGAGGGCCCACGCGATTTCTCCTACCGCTGGGCCGCGCTGATCGCGCCGTACATGCCGGAGATTCAGGCCCGGCTGGGCCCGCAGGTCGAGCTCGAGGAGTGGACGGCCTCCTGGGCGCGCGTCCACCAGACGTTACCCTACGACCCGCTGTCCGAAGCGCTGGCTGACGAGGTCGCCCGCCGGCTCGCCGATACGATCACCGTCCTCCAACCGATCGTCGACCGCGAGCGTGAGAACGTGCCGCCGGAGCTGGCGACTATGCGGGAGCCCGCACGGGCGGCATCGCGCGGGCGGTTCATGGACCGGCGAAAACGCACCGCGTAGAGACGCCTCGCCGAGGCGTCTCACCATCTTCGGCTGCGTTCGGCACACCGGAAACCGGAATGTCGTTCGAAGAGTGATGTTGTAGGGCGCAGCAATCGACCACCCTGATTGCGAGACATGTCTTCACATCACGCA
>CAYZLC010000036.1:6397-12600 GCA_964479365.1 uncultured Dehalococcoidia bacterium | reverse complement strand
GGAGGTGTTGAACTAGGGCGGACGCCTCGCGAACGGCTTGAAGTAGAGGCCCCGCCACGGCGGGGCCTCTCCACATCTCATCCTGAGCCGCCGGCATGTTGGATCCGCGTTTGATGACGGCGAACGCGGATGTCCGAGCGAAGGATCTTTCGCATCGACGCAAGATTCGGTCGCGAAATCTGGTTGACACCCGATCGACTGGCGGCTGAAAGTGAGCGTCATGGCCGCTCGCGCAATCCTCTGGGACCTCGATGGAGTGGTCGTCGAGCTGGCGCTGCAGAAAGAGGAGGCCTTCCGGCGCCTGATCGCGGGCCGCGTGCAGCCCCTTCCCGGCAGCGCGGAACTCGTGAGACGAGCGAAGGACGCCGGACTCCTCCAGGCGATCGTCTCCTCGACGCCGCGCGAGAACATCGCTCTTATCCTGCGCTCCCTGGCGCTGGAGAACTCCTTCGACGCCATCGTCGGTGAAGAGGACACGACCCGCGGCAAGCCCGATCCGGAGGGGTTCCGCGTTGCCGCGCAGCGGCTCCGCGTAGCGCCCGCAGAATGCGTGGTTATCGAAGACGCCCCCGAAGGCATCGCGGCGGGCAAGGCGGCCGGCATGCGCGCCATCGGCCTGACGACAACACGCGCGGTGGAGAAGCTCTCGCGTGCGGACCTGGTGGTGGGGAGTCTGGAGGACGAGCGGGTTTTGGGGATTCTTTGAGGCTCACCCATAACGGATTTCGGGAACGGACAAGCAGATGCGGCTCAGGTGGATTCCACGTTTGGCGCTCGGCGCCTTTACCGGGGCACCGGGGACAGGGTTGAAGCCGCTGTCCGTACGATTATCGGCGTGCTAGACTTCGGGCCGGATAAAACGTCGCGACCAACTCGAGAGGGAGAACGTTGATGCCTTTGCGCTACATCATCTACGGCGCAGGCGCGATCGGCGGGGCGATCGGTAGCCGGCTGTTTGAGGCCGGATATGACGTCGTCCTCATCTGTCGCGGGGCTCACCTCGAAGCCGTGCAAAGTAACGGTCTCACGCTACGCACGCCGGATAGCTCGGCGACACTGCGGGTCCCAGCCGTTGGCCATCCTTCCGAAATTGATTTCCGGCTGGACGATGTCGTCCTGCTGACGATGAAATCGCAGCACACCGCGGATGCGCTCAATGCGCTGTGTGCCTCAAGCGGAGGCGACGTGCCCGTCGTTAGCGCACAGAACGGAGTGGCGAACGAGCGGATGGCGCTGCGGCGGTTCTCGCGGGTGTACGGGATGCTGGTCGTGCTGCCGGCGACGCACCTGGAGCCGGGCGAAGTGCTGATGCCGGGCACGCCTGTTGCCGGCGTCCTCGATGCGGGCTGCTTTCCGAGCGGCGTGGACGCGCTGGTCGAAAACGTAACCGCTGACCTTGATGCGTCAGGCTTCAGCGCGAGACCGGACGCGGAGATCATGCGGCTGAAGTACGCGAAGCTGCTGACCAACCTGGCCAACGCAGTGCAGGCGCTCTGCGGGCTGGACGCTGCTGCGGGGGACCTGGTGCGACAGATAAAAAGCGAGGCGACCGCCTGCTATGAAGCGGCAGGGATCGATTACGCGCCGCCCGCGGAGCTCCGCGAGCGAGCGTCTGAGGTGCGTGACAGCCCGCTGGTAGACCGGAGGGCGCGCGGCGGCTCGACGTGGCAGAGCCTGGAGCGCGGGGCCGACTCCATCGAGACCGATTACCTCAACGGCGAGATCGCCCTCCTCGGCGCGCTGCACGGCGTGCCAACCCCCTACAACCGGATGCTTCAGCGCGTGATGTCGGAGGCGGTGCGGCAAGGCCGGATGCCCGGCTCATACACGCCGGAGGACCTGATGCGTCGCGCGGAGGCAGGCACGCCCGCTGCCCCATGACTGAACGACCCCTCGCGCACACGGCAACGGGCGGCGTCCTCAGGGAGTTCGCGGGCGACTGGACGCCCATCTTCGCCGACCCAAAACGCGAATACTCGTACCTGACCGAGGTCGTCTCGCATCGCTTAGTCGACGGCAGCGCCGAGCTCGAAGTACGTTCGAGCAGCGGCGAAACTGTGCGCGTAAGCATCGCTTTCGTGACGCCACAGGTGTTCCGGTTGCGTATGTGGTTGTCGGAGGAGCCGCCGGGCGATTCTCCGATGCTAGTCCAGGGCGCCCATCGAACACAGGCAGCGCAGGTCTCGGACGAGAGCGAACGGATCGTCGTTAACAGTGGGGCCCTCGGCGTGTCAATCAACCGCGCCGAATGGTCGCTCTCGGTAGCGCATGGGGACGGGCGCGCGGTCTTCGAGCACCGCTGGGAGGACCGCCAGATACGGGGGGCTGTGACGCTGCCAACAGGCTTCTCGCGCGATGCGTCCGGGCGCGTCGAGTTCCACGAGGTCTTCTCGCTTCAGCCGGACGAGCATCTTTACGGCCTCGGCGAGCACTTCGCATCGTTCGACCGCAAGGGTCAGCGGATCGTGTCCTGGAGCCGCGATCCCGTGGGAGCACTCACATCGACGGTGACTTACACCAACATCCCATTCCTCATCAGTAGCCGCGGCTTCGGGCTCTTCCTGCACCACCACTCGAAAATCACCTACGAACTCGGAAACCCGGCTCTGCAAACGGCGACAATGCGCGTTGGCGACCCGTACCTGGACTACTTCTTCATCTATGGGCCTTCGCCGAAGGAGATCATCGCGCGCTACACCGAACTAACCGGCCGGGCGACTGTACCGCCCCGCTGGTCCTTCGGCATCTGGTGGTCACGCTGCATGTATCGCAATCGAGAGCAAGTCGAAGGCATCGTGGAGCGTCTACGCGAACTCGGTATACCAGGCGACGTCGTCCATCTGGACCCGTTGTGGCTGAAGGGGCGCAAGGAGAAGCGTCTGGACGGTTGCCACTTCGAGTGGGATGAGGAGGCATTCCCGGATCCCGAGGGGTTTGTGAAGTGGCTCGGCGAGCGCGGCTTCAAGCTCAGCCTCTGGGAGGTCCCATACGTCTACAACGACAGCGAGATGGCACGCGAGGGCGAGGCGAACGGCTACTTCGCGCGCGGCCCGGACGGCGGGCCGGCGAGGCCGCTCGAGAACCCAGAGGAGACGCTCCTCGTAGACTTCACGAACCAGGAGGCTGTGCGGTGGTGGCAGGACAAGCACCGCCCGTACCTGAAGATGGGCGTCGCCGCTTTCAAGCCCGACTACGGCGAGGCTGTTGCGCCCGACGCAGCCTTCCACGATGGCCGCACCGGCGAGCAGGTTCACAACCTCTACCCGCTGCTCTACAACAAGGCGGTCTACGATGTGATGCGAGAGGAGCGCGGCGAGGCGATGCTCTTCTCGCGCTCCGGCTACGCGGGCTCGCAGAGATATCCGATCAACTGGACGGGCGACGCCCCATGCACCTGGGGCGGCATGGCGGCTACGTTGAGAGCTGGGCTCAGCCTGAGCATGAGCGGCATCAGCATGTGGAGCCACGACATCGGCGGCTTCTGGAACCCGAAACTGTTCGAGCCTCCGGACCCGACGCTGTACATCCGCTGGGCGCAGTTCGGGCTGCTGTCGTGTCACGCGCGCTTCCACGGCGTCCGGGGCCGCGAGCCTTGGTACTACGGGGAGAAGGCAGTCGAAGTCGTGCGTGAATTCGCGAAGCTGCGCTACCGCCTCCTGCCGTACATCTACTCGCTCGCGCAGGAGGCCGCAGACACCGGTATGCCCGTCGTCCGGCCGCTCGCCCTCGAATACCCCGGCGACCCCGTCGCGCCGACGGTCGACTACGAGTACCTGCTCGGCCGAGACCTGCTCGTCGTGCCGGTCATGAACCCTGACGGACGCGCCCTCGTCTACCTGCCGGAAGGCGAATGGCGCGACTGGTGGACGGATGAAGTGCGAGCAGGGCCTGCGCACTTCCGGCTCGACGTGCCGATCGAACGGCTGCCGCTATACGCGCGGGCCGGGGCGAGCATTCCGATGGGGCCGGAGATGGACTCGGTGCGGAAGACGTAGCTCCCGGCAACCGCGAAGACACGATTAGGCTAAGCGCCTTATTTCATATTCCTTGGCGTCTCCGTGTCTTTGTGGTTATCCGGGGACGCGTCTGAGCGGCCGCTCTACGCAAAGCCGAAATCGGCGTCCGTACCCGGGATGAACTTCCGCCACCCTTCCTGCGATTCCAAGTATGGGTAGAAGCTGTGGAAGTAGCTGTACGTCGGGCGGTAAGGGTCCTTGTGCAAATGCATGTGCGCCTCTTGCGGCGTGCGGCCGGCCTTGCGATGGTTACACGGCTTACAGGCCGCGACGACGTTCTCCCAATGGTGACCGCCCCCGCGGTGGCGCGGGAGCACGTGGTCTAGCGTCAGGTCTCGGGTCTGCTTGCCGCAGTACTGGCAGGCGAAGCTGTCGCGCAGGAAGACGTCGCGGCGAGTGAGGCGGCCCTGGGGCCGAGGTCTGCGGATCAGGTAGATGAGCCGGATGACCGAAGGGATCTCGAAGATCGCTGTCGGGCTGTGTAGATAACCCCGGCCGTTCTCGATGATCTCCGCTTTACCGCGGTCCACCAATACGAAAGCGCGCCGGACGTTGCACACGTTCAGCGGCTCGTAGTTCTGATTGAGCACTAGTACTGGTAAAGCTGGCCCCAATTTCAGTCACCACCGCCGCCATAGTAGCAGACGCTCTATAAACCCCGCAATCCTACCAGATTGGTGACGGCGAATCGGATGAGGGAAGATGCCGATGTAGGAATCGGAGCTAGGAGCCCGGAGGCGCTTCCGGCGAGATAAACCGCCCGACGCGCGCGTCGAAATTGTCCGGCAGCACCCAGAGCACGACGTCGGCGTCGTCGATGAAATACGAGGCCAGTTCTGAGCCGGCGACGGCATCGCCGAGCTTCAGACTTGGATAAGCGGCGAAAATGATGAGCAGCGCCTGCACCACTATGAGGCCCTTCAGCACACCGAATACGGCGCCGCCGATGTGGTCCGCCCAGCCGAGCATGAGCAGTGAGGCCGTCTTGCTGAGCATGAACGCCACGATCTGGCCGAACAGGTAAACTGCGCCTGCCAGGATCAAGAATGAGACCGCCTGCGCGGCGTCCTCGTCGTCTATGAAGACCAGGACGTCCGCTGCCAAGTCATCGTACAGCAGTCCAGCAATGACGATGCCCAGGACCGCCGCGGCCAGCGTAACGCCTTCCCGGATAAGTCCGGCGGCATATGCGCTCACCACGAAGCCTGCGATGACGAGGATGACTGCGATGTCGAGCCAGTTCATTCGGGGTCAACCGTAGTTGCCGCTCGTGTAAACGAGCGCAGCGGCGCCAGGTTACTCCTCGAACGTAGCACAAATTGGTGCAGGCCAATGAGTCCGGCGACGATTAGGCCGCCCATGTAGAACCCTCCGAGCACGTCGCTGGGCCAGTGGTGGCCCACGTACACCCGCTCGACGCCGACCAGGACGATGATCACGACGCATAAGGCTTGCAGGGACAAGCGCACTCGAACGTCGCGGACATGAAGCCAGGCGAAGTAGATGATAAGCCCGTAGAGGACGAACGCCGCGCCGGCGTGGCCACTCGGAAACGACAGCGAGTCCGGCTGGCTCTCGAACTCAACGATGCCGGCGGCGGGACGGGGACGTTCGATCAACTCCTTCAGCGCCCACGTGATTAGAACTCTTCCAGGGACGGCGATCGCGACGATCAGCGCGCCCAGACTATCGCGCCTCAGCAGCAAGAGGCCGGCAGTGGCAGCGCACACCAGCGCCACGACCGGAAGGTCAGCAGCGTCTTCCGCCCAATCGAGCGCGCGGTCGAAGCCAGCGACGTCAATATCCTGGATCTGGTGGGCGAGCCATACATCGCCTGGGAACGTGTCCTGGACCGCGGCGAGAGTACTCATCAGCATGAACCCGGCGAGCGCGACACCCCAGGCGATGATGAACTGCAGTCGAGTCCCCACGCGGTACATCATAGACGCGGCGAGACGGAGAAACGTATGCTGGCCGATTGATGGAGGACATCCTGCACGCCATCGTCCTGGGCGTCATTCAGGGCCTGACCGAATTCCTGCCGATATCCTCCTCCGGACATCTCATCATTGCTCGCGAGCTGTTCGGCTGGGAGTTCGCGGACGATCTGACATTTGATGTCGCGCTTCACCTCGGAACGACGGCCGCTGTAATCGCATACTTCTGGAGCGAATGGCTGGCGATGCT
>CAYZLC010000036.1:0-6387 GCA_964479365.1 uncultured Dehalococcoidia bacterium | reverse complement strand
GCAGCTGGGAGTGGCTCCAGCGTCGAAACAGACCGACCGATGATGCCGAGCGGGCGTATGACGCACGCTTGCTGGCGTTGCTGGCGATCGGCTCCGTGCCCGCCGCTATTTCCGGTGTCTTCTTCGACGTAGTCCTGGACGTGCGGTCGCCCATAGTCGTTGGCGTCATGTTCATCGTTTTTGCCGTCGTTCTCTTCGTTGTGGACCGGTTCAGTCGCGGGCGGCGCGACGTGGTGAGCGCTGATGCGACGGACGCGGTCTGGGTAGGGGCGGCTCAGGCGATCTCGCTGATACCCGGCGTTTCCCGCTCCGGCATCACGATATCCGCGGCGATGTTGCGCGGCTTCTCACGTGAGCAGGCAGCGCGGTTCTCCTTCCTGCTCGCAACGCCGGCGATTCTGGGCGCGGGCCTTCTCAAGGGTGCCGAGGCCGCAGTTGAAGGCATTCCCGCAGATGACATCGACGCCATAGTCGCCGGTGCGACAGTATCCGCGATCGTCGGCTGGCTCAGCATTCGCTTCCTGCTTCGACTGCTTCAGACCGGGACGTTTACACCGTTCGTCATCTACCGCTTGATCGCGGGGAGCTTCATCATCGTCTACTTCTCGGTGTGAACCGCGTTCGTATAGCATGTAGGAGGAACGGCCAACGCTAAGGGGATGTCGCCATCGACGAACACAAGCTGAAGGAGCTGCTGGAAGCGATCCGCGACGGGTCTGTCCCGGTGGACGAGGCTCTCGGGAGGTTGCGAGACCTTCCCTACGAGGACCTCGGGTTCGCCTCGCTGGATCATCACCGCACCTTGCGGCAAGGGTTCCCGGAGGTCGTGCTCGGCGAAGGCAAGTCGCCAGAGCAGGTGGCCATCATCGCCCAGAGCCTGGCTGCGCATAGCGACCGGCTGCTCGTCACGCGTGCGGACATCGAGATGTACCAGGCCGTCAAAGAGCGCGTGCCGGACGCCGTGTACCACGCGGCCGCGCGCGCCGTAACGCTTGACCGGAGCAAGGAGCCCCGCCGCCCAGGCATCGCGGTTTGCTGCGCGGGGACGTCGGATGTGCCTGTGGCGGAGGAGGCGGCGGTCACGGCGGAACTCATGGGCAGCGTCGCGGACCGAATGTTTGATGTCGGCGTCGCCGGCTTGCACCGCCTGCTCGACAAGACCGCCCGGCTGCGCGCCGCCAGGGCGCTCGTGGTCGTCGCCGGGATGGAAGGCGCGCTGCCGAGCGTCGTCGCCGGGCTCGTAGCTGCGCCCGTAATCGCCGTCCCAACCTCGGTCGGTTACGGCGCGAGCTTTCGAGGGCTTGCCCCGCTGCTGGCGATGCTAAACGCCTGCGCGGCCGGCGTAGCCGTCGTCAATATAGACAACGGCTTCGGGGCGGGATACCTCGCAGCCGTGATCAATAGACAATCGTGGACGGAAGTTGGAAGCTGACAGTTGAAAGCTGACACAATTTCGTGGCTCAGGGCCACAGCACTGAGCCCGTCGAGACGGCTGGCATGGACCGCCGTGCCGCTATTGATCGCCGCGTTTGCCGGATCCTGTGGCGGTGGCGGGGATGCGGTCACCGAAGAGCAAGCCCGCGCCCTGCTACCGCGCATGGTGCTTCAGCCGGAGGACGTGCCGGAAGGGCTTGAGCAAGCGGGGGAGCAGTTCACTACGAACGAAGAGCTGGTTGCCCCGGGCATCGGCGTTCGGCCCGGCATCGAGAAGATCGAGGAATGGGGACGCATACTCGGCTATGAGAGAGACTTTCAGGCAGCCGGCATCGGGGGCTCCGGACCGCCCGTAATCGGAGTCAACACGGCCGCGAGTTTCTACGAGACACCCGAAGGGGCATCGGCATCATTCGCAGACGTGGCGCAGCAGGCGCGGGACACGGATTGGGCCCAGTTCTACGCAGACCTGACGGAGTTCCAGGTGCGGGAAGTGGACCGCGATGTACCCGCGGACGAGATCCTCTGGCTGCGTCTGAGCGGCCTGCGTCCGTCGACAACCGGAGACGGCCTTCTCCTTCTCGTGGATGACCAGATCGTGTTTCGGGTCGGACAGGTGCGCGCCTTCCTTCGGGTCCTGATTAGCCAGGAGGACGCGACTGATCGCGATCTCGCCCTCGAACGGACCGAGGCCCTTCTCCAGACCCAAATTCAGCACATACGGGACACGCTGGAATCGATGGAATAGACGATGCCCCGTGCGGCGTATCTCGACTGCTTTTCCGGCGTGAGCGGCGATATGCTGCTCGGCGCCATTCTTGACGCCGGTGTGCCCTTGGAGCACCTGCGAAGTGAGCTTCGTAGCCTTCCGCTCACGGGTTACAACCTGGGCTGCCGCTCGGTGAAGCGGGCGGGGCTGGCGGCGACGCAGGCCATCGTAGAGGTGGATGGCGACCAGCCTCCTCGCATGCTGACAGACGTCCTCGATCTGATCGCAGCGTCCGCAGCGCCCGGTCCGGACAAGGAGATGGGGGCGAAGATATTCGGGCGCCTGGCGGAGGCGGAGGCCCGGGTACACGGCGAGACGGTCGAAACTGTGCACTTGCACGACGTGGGCGCTGTCGATGCCATCGTTGACGTGATGGGGAGTTTGGCCGGCCTCCGGCTGCTCGCAGTCGAGGAGGTGTACGCCTCTGCTTTGCCGGCCGGCGCTGGTGCTGTCGAAGGGCCTCACGGGTCGTTACCTGTTCCTGCGCCGGCGACGCTGGCACTGCTTGCGCGCGCCAAGGCGCCGCTGCGGGCCGCGGATGGCGCGGCGGGCGAGCTCGTTACGCCCACCGGCGCGGCGATCGTAACGGCGTTCGCGAAGTTCGAACGCCCGGATATGACCGTGCATACCGTAAGCTACGGCGCCGGCGCCCGGGATGTCGAAGGGCGGCCCAACGTATTGCGGTTGTGGCTGGGCGAACGAGCTTCTGCCTCAACGCGGCCCATGGTCCTCATCGAGACCAACATCGACGATATGACCGGCGAGATGCTCGGTTACGCCCGCGACAGTTTGCTAGACGCGGGCGCCGCAGACGTCTGGTTTACGCCCATCCAGATGAAGAAGGGTCGCCCTGCGGTGATGCTCTCGGTAATCTGCTCGGAAGCCGAGGAGGCGGCGGTGGCACGGCTGCTGCTGCGCGAGACATCGACTCTCGGCGTGCGCGTCAGGCCGGTCCACCGCTGGGAAGCGGAACGCGAAGTGCTGGAGTTCGAATCTTCGCTGGGACCGGCTGCCGTGAAGGTGAAACGGCTCCCGGGCGAGCCACCCCGTGTGGCCCCGGAGTACGAGGCATGCAGGCGGATCGCAGAGAAGACAGGCCTGCCGCTAATGGACGTATACCGGGTCGTGCAGATGGAAGGTGAGGCGAGAAGCTAGGGGCGCGGGCTTGCCCCGCCCCATAGGCGCGCGAGCTAGCGCGTCTTGATGACGACTGTGCCGGCGATGTTGTCGTGCAGACCGCGCTTCTCCGAGGAGAATGCGATCATTAGATAGCCGATGCCGAAGATCAACCCGCTTACCCAGTAACCGAAGTAGCGTAGAAGGGCCGGACCGAAGTCGATCGGGTCCCCGTTCGCCATCACGACCTTAATCCCTACTGCCATCTTGCCCGGCGTAGCGCCCTGTCCCACCCAGAAGGCGATGCTATACACGGCGGCGAGAAACAGCTCGAGGAGCAAGGCGTTGAACACGTTAGATACGAATAGACCTATGGCGATGCTCACTCCGAAGAGTATGACCCGGTCGATGATGAAGGCCACGAACCTGATCCAGAATCCCGCGTAGACCATCTCACCCTGGCCAGGCGCATCGGCGCGGAACTGGAATCGGCAGTATCCGCAGAACTTGGCGCCCGCGTTCGTGTAGCGTCCGCAGGCCGGACAGAGGCCGCCCGCCGCCGAACTCGCACCCGCCGGGCGATCGGCTATCGTCTGGGCCACACGCTCGGCCCGGGCGGCCTCATCGGCCTGCTGCCGTTCGATGCACGGGGCACAGAACTGACCACCCTGGGTATACGAGCCACAGCGTATACATCGGACGGTGGCAAATCCACTACTCATGGCACCAGTTAAGACTCAATTACATTGCCGCTAGTTACATCGGGAAGCGAAGCAAAAACCGCGCGAGAGCAACCGGAAAAACGCCCCGGCCCCTAGTTCGCCGAGCAGACTCCGTTCGTCGTGAGCGAAGTCGAAGGAGCATCCTGCATCAGCGTATCCTGCCTCCCATCCTCAGGAGGGAGCGCAGTCATTCCGCAGTAGGACGGAGCCGAAGGAGCGCGCGGCCAGGAAGGAGATCGGGGTCTTTGATCAGCGGGTCTTGATTACGACGGTACCCGCCATGTCATCGTGCAGGCCGCGTTTCTCCCGCGTGAAGGCGATCATGATGTATCCGATGAAGAAAATTATGGCTGACACGTAGTACCCGATCCAGCGCAGTAACGCCGGCCCAGCATCTATGGACCCGCCATTCACCATCACTACCCTCATGCCCAGCGCCATTTTGCCCGGCGTGGCGCCGTCGTTGACAACCCAGAAGCCGACGTAATAGAGTGCGCCGATAAGGAGCCTGAGGAGAAGCTGGGCGCCGGTTCCCTCGAGCATGACTTCGATAACCGCATAGGGAATCGACAGGATCAACACGTCGATAATGAAAGCCAACAGCCGGATCCAGAACCCGGCGTAGTCGCCGCCGGCGACGCCGCTCGAAGCGGGCTGAGCGCTCGCGACGCGAGTCCCGCAAGTACCGCAGAACTCGGCGCCCGCGGTGAGGGCCGCCGCGCAAATAGGGCAGTAGGTCTGGGGCGTCATCTACTGTGAGAACGCCCGTCTGCTTGCGACGTAACCGGCCCTTCACCGAACGCGCACAACTACAGTCTGTGCAATGTAGTCATGCAGCCCGCGCTTCTGGGGCGTAAAGGCGATCATGACGAACCCCGATAACAGGAGTGCGAACGAGAGGCAGTAGCCAACAAACCGTATCATCGCCCAGCCAACGTCAATCGGCTCGCCGTTGGACCGCACGATCCGGATTCCCATCGCCATCTTGCCCGGCGTCGAGCCATTAGTGGCCACCCAGAAACCGACGAAATACGTGAACAAGATGAGAACTCTGAGCAGGTACCGCGTAGCTAGACTCTCGGTGACGAAGTCTACCAGAGCGATCAGTATGACCAACGGGATGGCGTCCACAATAAATGCCAGCAGGCGCATCCAGAAACCCGCGTAGTCGATGCCGATGACCCCGACCGGCGGTGGCGTCTCACCAGCTAACTGTGTGGGTGACGGTTGCTCTCTCGAAAATTGCGATCCGCAGTTGCTACAGAACTGCGCTCCCGCTGTGATCGCCGCAGCGCAAACGGGACAGTACAGCTGGCTAGACATCTGGTGTCATCAAGGTGACCACGGTCCATGAAGCGGGCGCGCGCGGCCCTCTCTGGTGCGACAAGCTACATGGGTGTTCGGGATGGTGTCAAGAAATCGAAACTCGCCGCTTTCCCGCCAGCGTAGCCTGATCCTAGATGTTCCCATCGCCCTTGACGCCCTTGACACCCTTGACCCCCTTGACGCCCTTGACCCCCCCTATCGCGGGCCCTATGTTCACCTTGGATGGGCCACTGGTTCCGCTTGGGCGACCTAGAACTCCTTGTTGCCAGCGACGGCGTCATACGCCAGGACGCCGGCGCCACCTTCGGGCTCATCCCCAGGGTCATGTGGGAGCCCTTCGCGCCCGACCTGGACGCCCAGAACCGCATCTCAGTCGGTAACAACTCGCTGCTCATCCGCGCCGGAGGGAAGACAGTCCTCCTGGACACCGGGGTTGGCACAAAGCCGACGCGCGCGCCGGGCGCCATGGCGATCGAGGACACAGGCCGCCTTCTTGCCAACCTTTCCCGCGCCGGCATTCGCGCCGAGGACATCGACATCGTCGTCAACACTCACCTCCACTTCGATCACTGCGGCGGCAACACCGCCATCGATGACAGCCGTCTCGTCCCAGCCTTCCCACGCGCCCACTACTTCATCCAGAAAGGCGAGTGGGAAGCCGCAACCCATCCCAATGAGCGCACGCGCGGCACGTACCTCGCCGAGAACTTCGAACCGTTGGCAGACGCCAAACAGGCCGACCTCGTGTCCGGCGAGATCGAGGTGGCAAAGGGCGTCCGCGTCGTGCCCGCGCCCGGCCACACGGAGGACCACTGCGTGATCGAGCTCGAATCGGGCGGCCGGTTCGCGCTATACGTAGGGGAGCTCTCTCAACACCCGGTTATGCTTGAGCGCCTCGCCTGGATCTCCGCCTTCGATATCCTCCCACTCGTCTCTCTGGAAACGAAACGTCGGCTAACCGATTGGGCGCTCGAGAAACGGGTGCTGCTCATCTCAGTCCACGCGCCCTACCCAGGCCTC
>CAYZLC010000035.1:0-12667 GCA_964479365.1 uncultured Dehalococcoidia bacterium | reverse complement strand
CGGCGTCATCCCCGCCGAAGCCATCGCCAAGATCCGCCGTGCCTCCTATGACCCTGACCGCGCCGCCCAGTACGAACGGGAGATGCACCACGACTTCAACGCCTTCCTCCGCTCCGTCGCCGACTCACTCGGCGATGAGTCCCGTTTCGTCCACCTCGGCCTCACCTCTTATGACGTCGAAGATACCGCGCTCGCCCTGCGCCTCATCGAGGCCACCGAGCTCCTGGAAGACGATGTACGGGCTCTGATGGAAGCCATCGCTGTCCGGGCCCAGGAGCACAAGAACACCATCTGTATGGGCCGGAGCCACGGCGTCCACGCCGAGCCCACCTCCTTCGGCCTCAAGCCCGCCGCCTGGTACGACGAGATGCGCCGGAACACCCATCGCCTCACCCACGCGAAGGAGCAGATCGCCGTCGGAAAGATCTCCGGCCCCGTCGGCTCCCACGCGACTGTGCCCCCTGAAATCGAAGACGAAGTCTGCGGCAACCTGGGCCTCCTCGTCGAACCCATCTCCACGCAGGTCGTCCACCGGGACCGCCACGCCCTCTACATCACGACCCTCGCGCTCATCGCCGCCAGCCTCGACAAGTTCGCCACCGAGATCCGCCACCTCCAGCGCACCGAGGTCCTCGAGGTCGAAGAACCGTTCTCCGAAGGCCAGACCGGCTCCTCCTCGATGCCCCACAAACGCAACCCCGAGAAATGCGAGCGCATCTCCGGCCTCGCGCGGCTCTTCCGTGGTTACGCCGTCTCCGCCCTGGAGAACGTCGCCCTCTGGCACGAACGCGACATCTCCCACTCCTCTGTAGAGCGAGTCATCCTGCCAGACGCCACCGTCCTCCTCGACTACATGCTAGACCTCTTCACGTTCATCATCCGTGGCCTCCAGGTCTATCCTGAGCGCATGCGCGAGAATCTCGAAGCGAGCTACGGCCTCCCGTTCTCGCAGCGCGTCCTCCTGGCGCTCATCGAAAAAGGCATGAACCGCCAGGAGGCCTATAAGATCGTGCAGTCAAACGCCATGCGGGCCTGGGAGCAACGCAAACCGTACGTCGAGCTGCTTTCGGAGGACCCTGCAATTGGGGCCCAGCTGTCGCAGGACGAACTCGCCGCGCTCTTCGACTACGACTTCTACCTCAAGCACGTGGACGTAAGCTTCGGAAGGCTGGGACTGTAGCTGCAGGTCTTAAGACCTGCCCGATGCCATGAAGTTACGACAATCGCCTCGCCTCAAGGATTTTGACTACGCCGACCCACACGCCTACAACCTCACCTTCGTCACAAGGCAAAGAAGACCCTGCTTCAAGTCAGAGGAGGTCGTCGGGGCATGTCTCGAGGGCCTTCATCAGGCGTGCGCCAAATGCCACTTCAAAACCCTGGCCTATTGCTTCATGCCCGATCACCTGCACCTTCTCGTCGCCACTGAGATTGAAGCACCCTTAACTGAATTCACACGCCTCTTCAAGCAGCTATCGGGGTACCGTTTCAAGCAGTCCTATCGTGATCATCTCTGGCAGATCAGCTATTATGACCGAGTTGTGCGCAGAGAGGAGAGCATCGAGTCGATAGCGGCCTACATCTGGGGTAACCCGGTACGAGCAGGACTGGCCAACGACGCTCTCGACTATCGGTTCTCGGGACCGAGGGATTTGATGGATGACGTGTAATGACGCTCGCTCACACTGACAAAGCAGGTCTGAAGACACTGCAGCTACATCAGCGGTTGGGTGAAGAGGGCTGAAGTTATGACATCCACGCTCATCGAATCTACCCTGGAATTCCCGCTCCTCACGCGCGGCAAGGTTCGCGACATCTACGACCTCGGCGATAGGCTCCTCATCGTCGCCACTGACCGCATCTCCGCCTTCGATGTCGTCCTCCCTACTGGAATCCCGGACAAGGGCCTCGTGCTCACGCAGTTGTCGGCGTTCTGGTTCGAGCTCAGCGGCGATATCGTTCCGAATCACTTCATCCAGGTCGTGGACGCCAGCCGCATCCCGGGCGTCGAGGCTGAACTGCCCCCTGAGATCATCGGCCGCGCCATGCTGGCGCGCAAAGCAGAGCGCATCGACATCGAGTGCGTCGTGCGTGGCTACCTCAGCGGCTCCGGCTGGAAAGACTACCAGCGGAGTGGTGAGATCTGCGGCGTCCAGCTAACGCCCGGCCTCAAGGAGAGCCAGGAGCTGTTCGAACCGATCTTCACGCCAACGACGAAGGAGCTCGAGGGCCACGATCTGCCGATCACCTACGAGCGAGTCGCCGAGCTAGCGGGCGAGCGCGCTGCCAACGCCGTCCGCCTGCGCAGCCTGGCGCTCTACCGGTATGGACGCGACTTCGCGCGGGAGCGCGGCATCATCATCGCGGATACGAAGTTTGAGTTCGGCTGGCTCGACGACGAAGTCATCCTCATCGACGAGTGCCTCACTCCGGATTCGAGCCGCTTCTGGCCCGCCGATGAATACAAGTCCGGCGGCCCCCAACCCAGCTTCGACAAGCAGTTCGTTCGCGACTATCTGGACGAGATCGGTTGGAACAAAGAGCCGCCCGGCCTGGAGCTGCCTCCTGGCATCGTCGAGGGGACGGCAGATAGGTACCGCGAAGCGTTCACGCGCCTCACCGGACGCGAGCTTATCCGCCCGTGACGGTCCTCGCCCCGGATGTGGAAGCCTTCCTCAACGAGCCGAACGTTGCAGCTCTGGCAACCGTGCGCCCTGACGGGCGCCCACATGTAACGCCGGTGTGGTACGAATACGACGGCAAGGAGTTCGTGATCAGCACCCTGCGCGAAACCCAGAAGCTCGTCAACGTGAACCGGAAGGGATTCGCGGCGCTCTGCATCCACACGCAAAACCTTCCCTATCGTCACGTCATCATCGAGGGGACCGCGCGGGCCGGAAGCCCGGTAGACAACGTCTGGCGTGAGCGAGTTGCGATGCGCTACCTGGGCGAAGCGGCAGGCCGTGCTTACGTCCGAGAGAGCGGAGATTGGGACGTGGTTGCAATCCATGTCCGTCCCATCAGGTGGAGCACGCAGGGATTCTTCAGCGATTAGCAGAAAGGATATCCGGAAATGGCACAGCAGGCCGACCCCGTTCAGCAGGGTCTTTCATACATGCGCCACCAGGGCGCCAAGAGCTTTGCCGAAATCGACGCGATGCTAGAGCGCACTGCGGGAGATTGGAGCCGTTGCCTGGAGGGCCTTAGCGATCAGCAGGCTTCTTTCAGGCCGGCAGGTGAGTGGTGCGCCAAGGAGGTGTTGGGCCACGTTATCGTGACCGACCGCAGTATCAACCAGGACGTCGCGGGCCTGGCGGGTGTCGAGCCCCCCACCGATCGAGTGGCGGAAGCGCGCGCTATGGGCCTGCAGTCCGATGCGGACGAAGCATCGCCGGTTGAGGATCTTCGCGAGAGGATCGCGATGGTATTCGAGGAAAGCAGGAAGCTGGCAGCAACGCTGGAGCACAGTGATCAGCTCGACAAGTCGTTCCCTCATCCGATCTTCGGGCCGCTCAATCTCAAGGAATGGCTCGCCTTCCATCGCATTCACTCCATGGACCACATCCAGCAGATCGACAAAATCAAGGCTGACCCGGGCTACCCGGCCAGCTAGTGCTATGTTCCTAGCCCGTGTATACGTCACGCTCAAGCCAACGGTCAACGACCCTCAGGGGTTGACGATTCGCGGCGCCCTCCATTCCCTTGGCTTCGCGGTCGACTCAGTGCGAGCGGGGAAGTACATGGAGATACGGGTCAACGCCTCGAAGCGCAAGGAGGCCGAAGCCCAGGTGAGCGAGATGTGCCGGAAACTGCTGGCGAACCCGGTGATCGAGGAATTCCGCTTCGAACTGGAAGAGGCGAAGTAGACCGGGCTTAGAGCACTTCTTTGGTGCTCGGCACCTCACCTGCGACGCGTTCATCGATGGTTACGGCTACCCGCAGAGCGCGCGCCAGCGCCTTGAACACTGCCTCCACGCGGTGGTGATCGTTCTCGCCAGAAAGCAGGCGCGCGTGAAGGTTCAGCCTGCCCTCCTGGGCAAACGCCTCCAGGAAGTGTTTGATGTTCTCGGCCGGCAGCTGACCTATGGATTCCCTGCCGAACGCAAGATCGATGCCGGCGTAAGGGCGGCCTCCGAGGTCAACGGCCACGAGGGCCAACGCCTCGTCCATAGGCACGATGGCGTTCCCGAAGCGTGATATGCCGCGCCGTTCACCCAGCGCCCGATTGAGCGCCTGCCCGAGCACCAGACCCACGTCTTCGACCAGATGGTGCGGATCTCGCTCGATGTCGCCGGTTGCGTCCAGCGTGAGATCAAAGAGCCCGTGACGGGCGAGCTGTTCAAGCATGTGATCGAACATGCCGATGCCGGTGGAGACGTGGTAGCGGCCGGTACCGTCGAGCGCCAGCTCAAGTGAAACGCTAGTCTCGCGTGTCTCGCGTCGTACCTCCGCGCGTCTGTCACTTCCCAACGGCCGCCCCGATCTCACTGAGGACATCCATCAGTCTGTCCGTGTGTTCCGGCTTGCCAACGCTAATGCGGATGCAGTTCCGCAGCCCCGGCGAGTCGAAGTAGCGGACGAGGATCCCCTGTCCGCGCAAACGATCGTGCACTTCCTTCGCTGCCATGCTTCGCACCTCACAGAGGATGAAATTCCCCTGCGACGGGTAGGGCCGTAACCATGGCACCGCTACAAGGCGCGTGTATAGCCGGCTTCGCTCCGCCACTATCAGCTTGACGTTGTTCATCAGCGCGTCGCGGTCTTCCAGCGACGCGAGAATCGCCTGCTCAGCGGCGACGGTGAGGTTAAAGGGTACCTTCACGTTCCACACGATCTCGGCCAGCGACGGCGGGAGCACTGCATAACCCGCACGTAGACCCGCCAGGCCGGCCCACTTACTAAACGTGCGCACGACGATCAGGTTATCGTGCTCCCGAACCATACCAACGGCGCTCTCCCCGGCGAACTCGGCGTAGGCCTCATCCAGTACGATCGCCGCGTCGTGGTCCAGCAACCGCTCGAGCTGTTCGCGGGGCAGGCTGTTCCCCGTCGGGTTGTTCGGCGAGGCGACATACAGGAGCTTCGCGCCGTCATCCAGCGCCCGCTCGAGCGCTGGTAGGTCCAGGCCGAAGTCCTCGTTCCGCTCCACGTGCGCGATCCTAGCGTCATACACATGGCCCAGGAACGTGTACACCCCAAATGTCGGCGGCGCGTTCACCATCGTATCTCCCGGCGAGAGGAACAACATCGCGGCGATGCTAAGCAACTCATCGGAGCCGTTACCCAAGATGACCTGAGCCATCGTCACGCCGAGGTACTCCGCGACCGCCTCCCGCACGCGGCGCTGTTCTGGGTCTGGGTAGATGTGGTAGTAGCCGAACTCTCGCAGCGCCTCGGCCACCTTCGGCGATGGCCCGTACGGGTTCTCGTTCCCGTCCAGCTTGGCGATTCGCTCTTCCGGCAGGCCGAGCTCCCTCGCGACCACATCGATCGGGTCCATCGGCTTGTACCCCGGCATCTCCACCAGGTGCCGCCTGACGAGACGCAGCGCGTCCCGCTTTACGCCCATCAAGGGGGCTCCTGGCGGAGCCGGTGTTCGACTGCTCGTGCGTGGCCTGTCAGCCCTTCCGCACGCGCAATCGCCGCGGCGGCGGGACCGATCGCAGTCACCGTGTCCTGGTCGAGTCTCACCACGCTCATCACTCTTAGGAAGTCCTGAACACCAAGCGGCGACGCGTATGCCGCGCTCCCGCCCGTGGGCATCACGTGACTCGGCCCCGCCGTGTAATCACCGATCGATTCGACGGAGTTCGCGCCCACGAAGACGCATCCCGCATTTTTCACTTGTTGCACAGCCACGTCCGCGTTTGAGAGATGCAGACATAGGTGTTCCGGGGCGAATTCGTTCGCCAGGTCGATCGCTTCATCGATGCTATCGACGATAATCACGCCGCCGTGGGCCTCCATACTCGTTCCGGCGACGCTCGCGCGCTCGAGCGATCCGATTCCCGCGTCCACCAATTCTGCAACCGTACCCGCCAGCGCTTCGGAATCGGTCAACAAGATAGCGCTGGCCAGCTCGTCGTGTTCGGCGCCCGCCAATAAGTCGGCGGCGACAAGCGCTGCTTCAGCCTGGGCGTCGGCTACCACAACCGTCTCAGATGGCCCGAAGATGCCGTCGATACCGACCTGACCGAAAAGTTGCTTCTTCGCGAGAGTGACAAATATGTTGCCCGGTCCGCAGATTTTATCTACCCGCGGGATGGTCTCGGTGCCGAAGGCCATCGCCGCGATGCCCTGCACGCCGCCGGCCTTGAAGACGCGATCCACGCCGGCAATATCGGCCGCTACGAGCTTCAGGGCGGCTACGTCACCATTTGCATCGACAGGAGTACACATGAGAACTTCACCCACGCCCGCCACACGCGCCGGGATTACAGACATCAGGACACTAGAAGGGTATATAGCACTGGTGCCGGGCACGTAAAATCCCGCTCGAGCCAGCGGCCTGACGACCTGCCCGACGGCCCCGTTCTGGAAAGGGCGCAGTGAGTTTGCCAACTGGAGCTCATGGAAGAAACGAATTCGGTCCGCCGCTTGCCGCAGCGCTTTGACGAGAGGTATTTCGGTCTTCTCGTAAGCTCGTTCCAACTCTTCCGGAGATACTTCCAGAGGCGCCTTCGAAGTATCTTCGCCTGCTCCGTCAATTTCCCGGTTGTAGCGGCGCACGGCCGCATCGCCATTCTCCCTCACGTCCCGCAGGATGCGCTCGACCACGTCCGCTGTGTCGAGTTCTGCGCCGAAGACGCGGCGAGTCACCTCACGCACAGCGTCCGGAAGCACACGTTCGCTCAGCGAGGACCTGGACAGCAGCGTATTGCGGGCCTCCTCGGCGCCCTGCACTATGCGCACTGAAGATAATCCCGCACCGCCTGGACGCTTCCCCGCAACGAATCCTCCATGAACTCATCGACGCGGTCTGGCGTTAGATACCGCAACGTCTCGTCGATAAGCTCCGGCAGGGAGCGCATCAGCTCGTCAACCCCGTTCTCCGCAGTCGCATCTAGACTCAGATGCCGCTTTGCGCCCTGGCGGAATCGCTCCCAATCAGGCTCGTGTTGGACAATATCTGCGATGACATCGCGCCACTTTCGAAGAGTATCCTCATCGATTAGTTCCAGATTGAGCCCGACATCGAACCTCGATACTGCGTCGAGCACGTGAAGCATCAGCGCCTTGTCGCGGCGGCGTTCCGAGTCCATCGAGAACTGGAGCGCGCGGTCCATGATGTTCGCCCGTATGTCTCCGCCCAGAGGCGATCGTTGTCCAAAGTGTGGTCGGTAGACGGTTGTAATCCAAGTCTCGTCGGTAACGAGATGCGTCAAGTATCCGGAGACGAATGCCCGGGTCGGCGAGCTCAGGCTAGAGAAGAGAGCCAGGTCGGGATAGGCGGCAAACAAGCCCGTGATTCCGCTCTGCTCTTCGAAGCAGTTGAGGTCAAAAAAATGCGTGCGCTCGCGCTCCCACCGCGTGATCACTCGGATATCGGGCGCAGTGGAGCCCAGATAGAGGCTACCGCGCTCGTCGTCTAGCGCGGGTGCTCGGAGCCGGTCGGCAACCTCCTTCGCGATCGCCGTGTGCAAAGCCAGCGGCGGCATCAGATTAACCCGGAGCCAATTGTATCAGAGAGATTTTTGGGCTCCGGCCGCCCGCCCCAACATGCCAAGTACTTGGGCGAACACCTCGCTTCGCCGGCCATCTCGATCGGCATTCTGATTCCCGATCACGCAAGTGGTGGACCGGTATAGCAGGTCTATAACTTTAAGCCGGTTCTCTACGAGGGTCTTGCCAGTCTCAGTGCCTTCTATCAACAGGTCCGCGTCTTCTGGCACAAAGCCCTCAGAAGCACCTGAGATCGGTATTACTTGATAGCGCCAGAAATGGCAGCTGCGGGCATAGTGATCGGCGGTTGCCGGGAACTCCGCCGCGACCCGTATCGTGGGTTTACCTTGTCCCCGCCAGTATTCGAGCGCCTCGCCGATCGTCGAGGCTGGTAGGTCTTCGCTGACTACGGCAGACAGATTGTACTGACCGCGGCTGAGGTCGAGCAGTTCAATCACTGGCGTTGACGGAAAAGCGTAGCGGTGTTCCAGGAGACAATCCCGGCCTGTAATGGCGATGTCCATCTCGCCGGTCGCCACCAGCGCGGCCATGTCGTGTGGGCGGATCACCTTTACCTCAAGACCCTCTATTCCTGAAGCTGGGCGGCGGACGGACTGGCCATCGGCGTAGCCGTCGAAGGTTAGGCCGGACTCGCGCAGCGCTCCGACGACATGGCGCTGCTGGTGGCCGTCGGGGACGGCGAGGCGCAGAGTTTCCCGAGTGGGCGTGGCCTTTCTGGCGCCGTCTTCCTTGGATGGCGGCGAGGGAAGCCTGACCACCGGTAGGTTCCCCGGCCCGCCTGAAAGCGACAGCAGTGAGTTGAGAACTGAGCTGACATCCTTCGCAGCAAGAGCTGATGCGTTACCTATAAGCCAGGTCGAATTATCGAGCATATGAAAAAGGGCGCGCAGGCCGTGTCGCTTGCGTAGTTCGTCCACGTCGCGCGCAGTGATCATTACGCAATCCGCATCTTCCGGCGGATACGCTTCGGCCGCGCCCCATACCGCCTGGACACGATACTGCGGGAGCCTAGCAGCGCAGGCGAAGGCGTTCGCGAGGTTTGGATACTCGCTGGCGATGCGAACGGTCGGACCAGATAGAAGCGCGCCTTCGCTGGCTCTTTCCGCCCCGGCCATATAGAGCTTGGACGGGGCGACGCGGAGATCGCAGAGGGGTACGATCGGTTGTCTCATAAAGCGAGCCTGCAGCTCTTTGACCCAGGCGAGCCGGCAGATGCCGAGATCGTAGTTGCCGAGGGCTACCTGGATGGGGATATCGCGCTCTCGGAAGACGCGGGTAGTCAGACTCTCGCTGTCGGGGACTGACAGGCGGTAGGAGCGTGAACCTTCGCCGTAGCCTTCGACACGCAGTCCGGCAGAGGCGAGCAGGCCGGCGACTGAGCTGCGGAGATCGCCGGCTGGGAGGGCGATTTTAATCACTGATGAGTTCCGCGACTGCGCGGACGACATCGTCGATCTTCGTCAGCGTGCGGGGCTGTGCCCCGTTGGTTGTTACGGTAAATTCAGCTGCGGACACGAGTACCTCCGACTGCGATGGCATTTCGGCCCTGGCGGCAACCGAGACAAGCATGCCAGCGCCACGCAGAGCCCGCGCTAGTGCGAATGCGGATCCGAGTTCCAAGGGGCTCGTGCCCAATGGCTTGACCGTGACAAGCGAGCGAGTATCGGTCGCGGGCGCGTTCAGGAGCGTGGCGAGGACGTCGGCGTCCAGCGCGAAGCCCGAGGCGGGCATACCCTCGCCGCCAACAAGCGAGATGAGGGCGTCGTAGCGGCCGCCCCCGCCGATGTGCCGGTCGGCGGCGTAGAGACGGAACACGGGGCCAGTGTAGTACTCGAAGTTGCGAACGAGAACGGGAGAAATGGTGTGGGCGAGGCCGGCCCGCGCCAACGCATCTGAGATAGAGGCGAGTTCGTCGAGAGCGGCGTTGGCCTCGGGGACTGCAGGCGAGAGGGCACTGCGAAGGTTGTTAAGATAAGCCGCGCCTTCGCCCTCCATCGTCATGAGCGCGCCAAGAGAAGCGGCGGAGTTGGGGAGGCGTGACTGCACTTCGTCGAGGGCTGCAAGGTCACCGTCGAGCACACGGTCGTAGAAGGCGAGTTGCTCTGAGTGGGTTAGGCCAGCCTTTGAAAAGGCTGCGCGGAGGATGCCCGGGTCTGAGAGCTTGATCTCCGGTGTTAGGTCCAGGCGCTGGAGGGCTTCGCAGGCTAGTAGAATCAATTCAACGTCGCCCAGCGGGTAACTGTCGCCGATCAGTTCGACGCCGCATTGCCAGTCCTCGCGGGAATCGTCGCCTTCGGCAAAGCGAAGGACGCTCTGAACATAGAAGAGCTTCGCTATCTTCAGCTGGCTCAATTTCTCCACGTATAACCGCGCGACAGGAATAGTTGAGTCGGGACGCAGGACCACGCGCTCGCCGCTCCAGCCGTCCCAATCGAGGAACGAGTAGACGCGGTCAAGCATCTGAGGCGACAACGTCCCGGCCGCCGTGAATAGATGCAGATGTTCAATGGTCGGGGTCCTGACCTCCCGATAGCCCCATCCCAGGCAAGCAGTTCTGAACGCCGTTTCGACTTGTCGAAAGCGCTCCATGTCCGAGGGCAACAAATCGCGCATGCCGCGGCAGCGCATCGAATCATCCATCAGGGTCATGCTCCAGCGGGATAGGCCCATTCTATCATCGGGGTTTGGACGCATCAATGAATACGGCCGGCGGGCGCGGCAGCGTATAATTTATGTGCGCGATCGGTCACGCAGATGAACGCTATTACGCGGCTCCACTATTACCGGGCGTTTCGTCGCGGACTGCTCGCGGTGGCATTCCTATCCTCGTTCCTCACCTTCGCCTGTGCTGGCGGTCCAAACGCTCCTCCCGGGACGATTCACGTTCTGACTGCTGACGGCACGGTGAACCCCGTGATGCAGCGCTACATTGACCGCGGGATCGACGCCGCTGAGGAGAAAGAGGCGGGCGCTGTTGTGATCAGGCTGGACACGCCGGGCGGCCTAGTCACTTCGACAGACAAGATCGACCAGCGCATCATTAACGCCACGGTGCCGGTGATCACCTACGTCTGGCCGCAGGGCGGACAGGCAGCATCCGCGGGCACGTTCATCGCCTACGCCAGCCACCTGGCTGCGATGGCGCCCGGCACGGTGATCGGATCCGCCACGCCGATAGACGCCAGCGGAGGCGACATCGAAGGAGACCTCGGGAACAAGGTCAAGGAAAACGCGGCAGCGAAGATACGCGAGTACGCTGATCTGCACGGTCGTAACGCGGAATGGGGAGAATCCGCGGTCCTCGAGGGTAAGTCGGCTACGGCCGCGGAAGCGCTCGATCTGAATGTCATCAACTTTGTTGCGGATGACCTGGACGGTCTGTTGGCGGCCATCGACGGACAGACCGTCTCGCTGGCCTCAGGCGACGAGGTAACCCTGCGAACTGCCGAGTCCACGGTCGTCTACAACGAAACGAACTTCATTGAGGACTTTTTGGATGTCATCGCCGATCCCAACATCGCTTTCCTGTTGTTGTCCTTGGGTTCGCTGGCCATATTCATCGAGCTCGCGCATCCGGGCGCGATCTTCCCCGGCGTTTTTGGCGTGATTTCGCTGCTGCTGGGCTTCTTCGCGCTCAGCGTTCTGCCCTTCAACTGGGCGGGCGTCGCGCTGATCCTGTTCGCGTTCGTACTGTTCGGGCTGGAGCTGTTCGTCGTGAGCCACGGCATATTAGGTATCGGCGGCGCTGTCTCGCTCGTCCTGGGCGGCCTAATCCTCACGAGCGACAACCCACCCGAGTTCCAGGTCTCGCGGTGGCTCGTATTTAGCTTGGCTGCCGCGCTGGCTATCTTCTGTATCTTCATCGCGATCAACGTCGTTCGGGCGCGGCGGATGCCGGCGCAGGTGGGAGTCGAGACGATGGTCGGGCGCAGAGCGATAGCGCGCTCAGCTCTGGAACCCACAGGCTTTGTGATGATGGATGGCGAGTATTGGGCGGCAGAAGCCGAAGAGGGTGGCATTGAGGCGGGAACAAGCGTTATCGTGACGCGCATCAAAGGTCTACGATTAACCGTCCGAAAGCAGAATCCGTAAGGAGATAGAACATGACAAGCTCGTCACCGCCGGCAGAACCTTCCCAACCCAACCTCCTGGCGCGAGTCCTTACCGGTATCGGCTATCTGCTGGCCATCCCACTGTTCTTCATAGCGATCAAGATCGTCCAGGAGTATGAGAGGGGCGTCATCTTCCGTCTCGGCCGTTTGGTGGGAGCGCGAGGTCCGGGTCTCTTCTTCATCCTGCCCGTAGTGGAGCGCATGGTGAAGGTGGACCTGCGCGTGGTTACGATGGACGTACCCCGCCAGGATGTGATCACGAAGGATAACGTCACTGTAAAGGTCGACGCGGTTGTGTATTTTCGGGTGGTCAACCCGGAGGACGCCGTCGTGAAGGTGATGGACTACATCCGCGCCACGTCACTGGTAGCGCAGACGACGCTACGAAGCGTCCTGGGTCAGTCAGACCTGGACGAACTGCTGAGCAAACGGGATGAGCTGAACCAGAGGTTGCAGCACATCATCGACGAGGCGACAGAGCCGTGGGGTATTAAGGTGACGATCGTGGAAGTGCGGGACGTCAGCCTGCCGGCAGACATGATCAATGCGATGAGCCGCCAGGCCCAGGCCGAGCGCGAGCGCCGCGCGAAGGTGATCCACGCCGAAGGTGAGTTTGAGGCGGCCGCCCGTCTGGCTGAGGCCGGCGATGTAATGGCGGAACACCCCGTCACTCTGCAACTGCGTTACCTGCAAACACTTTCGGAGATCGCGTCCGAACGCAATAGCACCATTGTGTTTCCTCTACCAATAGACCTCATCAGCATTTTCATAGGAGGCGCGCAGGGCAATGGTAGCCCCCCGGCCAATCGCGGTCCGCGTCGACGAGAGGTTCCGTCCCAGGAAGAAGAGAAGGGCGGCTGAGGCAGCGCCGC